>DASQQH010000337.1:0-6636 GCA_035643555.1 Acidimicrobiales bacterium
GGTCGAACCTGGTCTGGGGGACCCAGGTGCCCCCGATCACCAGCGAGGCCAGCAGACTGCGCATGCCCATGGTGTGGAACAGGGGCATGGCACCCAGGGCGATCTCGCCGTCGCGGTAACCGGCCTGCAGGACGTGGGCCATCGCCGCCCACAGCTCGGCACGGTGGCTCCGGGGCACCCCCTTGGGCGCCCCGGTGGTGCCCGAGGTGTACAGCATGACGCTGGCGGCCTCGTCCTCGACCCGGACTCCCAGGCTCCCGTCCGGCTGGCTCGCCGCCAACAGGGTGAGGCTGGGGACCCCGTCGGGAGGATCCTCGCCGACATGGGCCCGGGGTGGGGGCTCGGGAACCGGGACGAGGGCGGCGTCGAGCAGCGGGTCGAGCGGGGCGTCCGAGACCACCAGGGCGGGCGCGGCGTCCCCGATGCAGTAGGCCAGGTCCTTCACCCCGTACCTCGTGGACAAGGGCACGGTGGCCGCGCCGAGCTTCTGGAGGGCAAGGTGGAGGGAGGCCAGCGGCTCCCCCCCGCCCACCAGGGCCACCACCCGGGCTCCCGGGCTCACCCCGAGAGCGCCCAGCGCTCGGGCCAGCTGGTTCGTCCAGCCGTCCCACTGGCGATAGCTCAGGGGTCGTTCGCCCCCGACGGCGCGGCGAGCCGGATGACGCTCGGCCGCCCAGGAGAGCACTCGTCCGAGATCCATGTGATGCCTGCCCCTCGGGGGTGGGGGTGTCCGGGCCGTCACCCTACCCAGCGGTGGTCAGCCGTCGACCGGAGGTCGGGGTCCACGGCGGGACGGTTCGCCCCGCGGCCGCCACTGCGGGTTGCCGACCCCGACCCGGGCGGCCCGGCGGCCTACCGGCCCCGACCGTGGTGCCCGCGCCCGGGGAGTTCGTCACAGCTCCGGTGCCATCCCCGGGTCAGGTCTCCACCGTCTCGGTCCCGAGCTCCTCGGTGATGGCCACGTCCAGGCTGTAGTCGATCGGTACGACCACCACGGCGGGGCGGTCCTGGGCCAGTGCCTGGCGGAGCAGCCGTGCAAAGTCCGGGGCAGCCTCGACCCGCCAGGCGGGGAGGCCGAAGGATCTGGCGAGGCCCACCAGGTCCGGGTTGGTGAAGGCGGTGCCGAAGTGGCGGCCGAACCGGCGGTCCTGCTTCCAGGAGATCGAGCCGTACTCCCCGTTCTCCCAGACGACGGTGGTGAACGCGGTCCCCAGCCGACGTGCCGTCTCGAGCTCCTGGGCGTTCATCAGGAAGCCGCCGTCGCCGCTCACCGCGACGACGGTCCGCTCCGGGCGGATCAGCTTGGTGGCGATCGCCGCCGGCACGGCGAAGCCCATCCCCGCCAGTCCGTTGGCGATCAGGGTGGTCCCCGGTTCGGCGGCCGGGAACACCCGTCCGATCCACAGCTTGTGGAGGCCGACATCGCTGACCAGGATGTCCTCGGGCCCGAGGGCGTCGCGGATCTCGGCGAGCAGCCGCGGTGGGCGGGGTGGGAACCGGTCGTCGGCACGGGAGCTGGCCAGCAGGGAGAACGTCGCCTCTCGCAGCTTGGGCGACCCGCCAGCCTCGACCCCCTCCCGACACTCCTCGCCGAGGCGGGTGAGGACGTGGTAGATGTCGCCCACCAGCTGGATCGAGGGGGAGAAGTAGGCGTCGACCTCGGCCGGGAGGGTGTCCACGCAGACGATGGTCTTGTCCCGCCGGGGGTTCCACTGTCTCGGGGACTGCTCGACGAGGTCGTAGCCGATGGCCACCACCACGTCCGCCTCCTCGAAGCCCACGGTCTGGTAGTCCCCGGCCTGCAGGCCGGTGGCCCCGAGCGCACGGGGGGAGTCGGCCGGCAGGAGCCCCTTCCCCATGAAGGTCTCGGCCACAGGGATACCGGTGGCCCGGCTGAACTCCCGCAAGGCGGGCGCCGCTCCGCCCCGGACGGCCCCGTTCCCCGCAAGGGCCACCACGTGCCTGCCCGATTTGATGATGTCGGCCGCCGACAGCAGGGCCCGTGCCGAGGGCTCGGGCCGCACTGGCTCGGACCGGGGAAGCGGGCTGGCGAGCTCCTCGGGCACGGGGTGCGCCATCACGTCCTCGGGGAGCTCCAGGTGCGTGGCGCCGGGCTTCTCCTGCTCCGCGACGCGGAAGGCCTTGCGGACGGTTTCGGCGACGATCCCCGGCTCGCTTACCCGAGCGTTCCACTTGGTGATGGGTCGAAGCAGGGAGAGGACGTCGACGTACTGGTGGCTTTCCTTGTGCATCCGGCCCAGCTCCGCCTGTCCGGTGAGCACCACCAGAGGCGCCCGGTCCAGGTGGGCGTCGGCCACGCCCGTCACGATGTTGGTGGCCCCAGGCCCGAGGGTCGCCAGGGCCACCCCGGCCCGGCCGGTCAGGCGACCCACGACGTCGGCCATGAACGCCCCGCCCTGCTCGTGTCGCACCGGGATGAAGGTGATCGAGGACGAGTCCTCCAGGGCCCGGTTGAGGTCGAGGGTCTCCTCGCCGGGGATGCCGAACACGTACCGGACACCCTCGGCCTCCAGGCACCGCACCAGCAGCTCCGCCGCCCGCATGTTCCTGCCCCTTCGCTCGACTTCCGGTGAGGCTAGCCGTAGGCCTCGGGACCCACCGGGGCCTGGCGTGGGGGCACCGAGGGGTCCACCGGGACCGGCGCCTCGGGGACCTCCACCGGAAAGGGCCGGAGGAACCCGGCGAACCCTTGCCTCGGATCCGCACGGGCGGAGGCCACCGGCCCCTCCCCGGGAGGCCCGCCACCACGACGTTCAGGACCCACAGGTTGGCCGGTCGGTGGCGGGCGATCGCCAACCCCCGCAGCCTCGGGGAGCAGGCGCCGCGGCCGGGGGACAGCCAGGTGGCCTCCCAGCCAGGGCCAGGAGCGGTCCTCCGGGCCCGGGGTTGGCGTCTGCTCCCTTGTCCCCGAGCGGGCCTCGACCACCCGGCCCAGGGGAACCCGCTGGCCGGCGCCCCACCCCAGGAGGGGGGCGGACCCGCCACGGGCCACCCGGGCCGTTTCGGCGCGGCGACCGGGGAGGGCGGCCCGTTGCCCTGGGCCTGCTCGGCACCCCCAGATGGATCCCGTCGGCGACCACGACGCGGTGGTGGACCTCCGCGGCCGGGATCAGGGTCGGCCGGTAGGGCCGACTCGGTCGCGCTGTTGTCCGCCGGCGCCGCGGCGTGCCCGGGTGGAGGGTCCCCGGGTCATCGCCGCGGCGAAGCACCCCTGGGTGGCCCTCCCGGGGTCAGGTCCCCTCACCGTGATGGTCGGGCGGGCCGTTGCCTCCGCGCTGGTCGTGGCGTCGCCCCTTCCCGATCGGAGCGGGTGACACGGAGGTCCACGGCGACCACCCCGCCGGCGGTGCTGGCCCCGCCAGAGGGGGGTGTGCGGCCGCCGAGCCACGACACCGGGCCAGGCCCCGCTCCCCACGGCCGGAGGTCGCCACGCACTGGGACCTCGGCATCCCGGGGCACCGTCTGGACTGACCGGCCCGGGACCGACCCACAATGGCCACCGTGAGCGGGGCAGAAGGGAGCTCGTGATGGAGGTGCTGACCACCCTGGCCGCCGTGCGCGCCATGGCCGTCCTGCGCAGCGCGCACGCCGGCCGGCTGGCCGCCGTGGCCGACACGCTGGTGGACGCCGGGCTGCCCGTGGTGGAGTTCGCCCTCACCACCCCCGGGGCCCTCGGCGCCCTTGCCGCCTATCGGGCCGACGCTCCGCCCGAGGTCTGCCTCGGGGCCGGCACCGTGCTCTCGGCCTCCCAGGCGCGCCAGGCCGTGGAGGCGGGTGCCGCCTACCTGGTCACCCCGACCCTCGCCCCCGAGGTGGTCGCCGAGGGGTCCCGGCTGGGGGTGCCGGTCCTCTGCGGGGCGTTGACCCCCACCGAGATCCTCGCCGCGACCGAGGCGGGGGCGGCGGCGGTGAAGGTCTTCCCCGCCTCGACGGTCGGACCCGGCTACCTGCGGGCAGTCCTGGCACCCCTGGCCGGCACGCCCTTGGTCCCCACCGGCGGCATCGGCGTCGGTGAGGCCATCGGCTACCTCGAGGCCGGCGCCGTGGCCGTGGCCATGGGGAGCCAGCTGGTCGGCGACGCCTGCGAGGGAGGAGACCTCAGGGCCCTGGGCGACCGGACCCGGCAGCTGGTCGCCGAGCTCACCCGCGGGGGCTGGGCAGAGGGCGCGGGTGGGCGCCTCCGTGGGTAGGAGCGCACCGACCACCGACCTGGTCACCCTGGGCGAGACCATGGCGCTGCTCAGCGCCCCGCGGGTGGGGCAGCTGCGCCGGATGCCCCATCTCGACCTCAGCACGGCCGGCGCGGAGTCCAACGTCGCGGTCGGGCTCAGGCGTCTCGGTCACCAGGCGACCTGGATCGGCCGGGTCGGCGACGACGAGTTCGGCCAGCTCATCCTGGCCAACCTGCGCGCCGAAGGGGTCGATGTGAGCCGCGCCCGGGTCGATCACGACGCCCAGACCGCCCTCATGGTGAAGGAGCGTCGGACGGAGGAGGTGGTGCGGGTCCGCTACTACCGGTCGGGCTACGCCGGCAGCCGACTCGAGCCCGACGACCTCGAGGAGGACGTCGTGGCCGGCGCACGTGTCCTGCACGTCACCGGCATCACGCCCGCCCTGAGCCCCTCGGCCCGAGCTGCCACCTGGCGGGCGGTCGAGCTGGCCCGCCGGGCCGGTGCGACCGTCTCGGTCGACCTCAACTACCGGGCCGCCCTGTGGCCCCCGGCGGAGGCCGCGCCCGAGCTCTCCCACCTGGCCAGTCGGGCCGACATCGTCTTTGCCGGCGACGACGAGCTGGCGCTGGTGACCGGCGACCACAAGGATCCCGGGGCGGACGCTGGGGGCGGCCCTCCGACGACGAGCGAGCTGGCGGCCGCCGCCCGGCAGGTCGGCGACGACGGTGCGCGGGAGGTTGTGGTCAAGCTCGGTCCGGCCGGCGCGCTGTACGTCCGGGGAACCGACGTCGTCGAGCAGTCGGCGGTGCCGGTACGGGCCTTCGACCCGGTGGGCGCCGGGGACGCCTTCGTGGCCGGCTACCTGAGCGCGCTGCTCGACGGGTCGGACGTTCCTGCTCGCCTCCACCGGGGGTGCCTCACGGGCGCCTTCGCCGTCAGCGTGGCGGGTGACTGGGAGGGCCTGCCCGGCCGCGGGGACCTGGGCCTCCTGGGCCTGCGCCCTGGCTCGACCCTGCGCTGAGCGGGCCACCGGGGGAGCCTACGCCGGCCCCTCCCTGCCCGCCTGGGCCGCGCCCACGTGCCGACGCCCGACCTCTCGCAGGATGCGCAGGTCCACTCCGGCGGTGACCATGCCGAAGCCCGCCGCGACGTACCCGGCGGCCGCGTCGCCGTCGTAGGTGTGGATGCCGACCACCACCGTGCTCCGGGTCGCCGCCTCCCGGATGGTCCCCAGCGCCGCCCGGAACGTCGGGTGGTCGACCGAGCCGGGGGGGAGCCCGAGGGCGAGACTGAGGTCCGCCGGGCCCACGTAGAGGGCGTCGACCCCCTCCGTCGCGGCGATCTCCTCGACGTTGTCGAGGCCCCGTCGAGTCTCGATCATGAGGACACATGCCACGGCCTCGAGGTCGGTCATCCCCTCCACAGCTGCGGCCAGGCTGGCCCGGAAGGGGCCCATGGACCGGTGGCCACGGGGCGGATACCGGCAGGCGGCGACCGCCCGACGGGCCTCCTCGCCGCTCTCCACCAGCGGGACGATGATGCCGAGGGCGCCGGCGTCGAGGGCCTTGGTGATCATGGTCTGGGAGTTCTCCGGCACCCGCACCACCGGGACGCTCCCACCCGACCGAACGGCCTGGAGCATCTCGACCAGGTTGCCCAGATCCGAGGCGCCGTGCTGGAGGTCGACGCACACGTAGTCGGGGCCCACCGACGCCAGGGCCTCCGCCACCAGGGAGTCCCGGGAGGTGGCCCACAGGCCTATGGCGGAGGTCCCGGCGTTCCACCGGTCCAGCAACGGGTTACCCATGGGCTCCTCCGGGTTCAGCGCGGGATGTCGGTCAGTGGATCACGGGCTCGGGCGTGTCCGCGCCGGCCGTGAGGAACTCGAAGTCGCAGCCGCGGTCGGCCTGGGTGATGGCCGAGGCGCAGAGCTGGCCGTACCCCCGTTCGTAGTGGGGGGGAGGGGGACGCCAGCCCTCACGGCGCCGGGCCAGCTCCTCCTCCCCCACATCGAGGGAGAGCCGGCGTCCGGGGACGTCGAGGGTGATCGGGTCACCGTCGCGGACCAGGGCCAGAGGGCCGCCCACGAACGACTCCGGTGCCACGTGGAGCACGCAGGTGCCGTAGCTGGTCCCGCTCATCCGGGCGTCCGAGATCCGGACCATGTCCCGCACGCCCCGCTGCAAGAGCCGCCGGGGCAGGGGCAGCATGCCCCACTCGGGCATGCCGGGACCCCCAACCGGGCCGGCGTTCTGCAACACCAGCACCGAGCCCTCCTCGACCACCAGGGCCGGGTCGTCCACCCGGGCCTCCATGTCGGCGACGTCGGCGAAGACGACCGCCGGGCCGGTGTGCCGGAGCAGGTGGGGCG
Source organism: Acidimicrobiales bacterium (assembly GCA_035643555.1). Lineage (GTDB taxonomy): Bacteria > Actinomycetota > Acidimicrobiia > Acidimicrobiales > JAJPHD01 > DASQQH01. The sequence goes on from DASQQH010000337.1 coordinate 6,565, forward strand.
AGGCCGCGGGGGGCTTGATGACACAACCGTCCGGGGCCAGATTGCCCCGGAGCACCGCCAGGCTGCCCTCGG
>DASQQH010000338.1:0-2245 GCA_035643555.1 Acidimicrobiales bacterium
ATCCTCTACTTGACGTTGAGATTGTCGGGCTGGCCTGGCGCTTCTTCGAGGCGTTGGGGCTGCGCCAGGTCCGCCTGGACCTCAACACCCTGGGTGACCACCTGTGCCGGCCGGCCTTCCGCCAGGCCCTGCTCGCCTACCTGGAGCCCCGGGCCGACACCCTCTGTCCCGAGCACCGGGAGCGCTGGCGGGTGAACCCGCTCCGGGTGCTGGACTGCAAGCGCGACCCCTGCCGGGCCGCCACGGCGGAGGCCCCGATCCAGCTCGACCACCTGTGCGCGCCCTGCCGGGAGCACTGGACGAGCGTCCGGGAGGGCCTCGACGCCCTGGGCATCCCCTACCGGGTCCAGCCCCGCCTGGTGCGGGGCCTCGACTACTACACCCGCACGGCCTTCGAGTACGGCGCGGAGGCCCTCCACGCCGCCCAGGACGCCCTGGGGGGTGGCGGGCGCTACGACGGCCTGGTGGCGGCCCTCGGGGGCCCGCCGACGCCGGGGATCGGGTTCAGCCTGGGGATCGAGCGGATCCTGCTGGCCTGCGACGCCGAGGGGGTGTTCCCCCCGCCGGGGCAGCACGTGGCCGCCTTCGTGGTCGACCTCACCGACGGGCGGGGGGCCCTGGAGCTCACCCACCAGCTGCGCTCGGCCGGGGTGCGGGCGGACCGGGCCTTCGACCGGCGCTCCCTCAGGGCCCAGCTGCGGCAGGCCGACCGGGCCGGCGCCCAGGTGGCCCTGATCCTCGGTCCCGACGAGGCCGCCGCCGGCACGGTGACCCTGCGTCCCCTGCGGGGCGAGGGCGACCAGGAGACCCTGGACCGGGGGAAGGTGGTCGAGCGGGTGCGGGACCTGGTGGCAGGAGGAGGCGGCGAGGAGGTCAACCGTGAGCGAACCTGACCGGCCCATCACCGGGGTGCCCGCCCCGGCGGGCGGCCCCCCCGCCGGCCTGCGCTCCGCCTGGTGCGGGGAGCTTCGCGCTGGCGACGTCGGGCAGGTGGTCCAGCTCTGTGGGTGGGTCGCCCGGCGCCGCCAGCACGGCGAGCACCTGGCCTTCGTGGACCTGCGCGACCGGACCGGGGTGGTCCAGTGCGTGGTGGACGGCGCCCGGGACCTGCGGGCCGAGTGGGTCCTGCGGCTGACCGGGACCGTGCGGTCCCGCCCGGCGGGCACGGTCAACCCCGGCCTCCCCACCGGGGAGGTGGAGGTGGGGGACTGCGAGGTGGAGGTGCTGGCCGAGGCCGAGCCGCCCCCGGTCCCGCTCACCGACCGGGTGGAGGTCGACGAGGGGGTGCGGCTCCGCTACCGCTACGTGGACCTGCGACGGGCCCGGCTGCAGGCCAACCTGGCCCTGCGGTCCCGGGTCACCGGCGCAATCCGGCGGGCCATGGAGCGCCAGGGCTTCATCGACGTGGAGACCCCCCTGCTGTGGACCCCGACACCGGAGGGGGCCAGGGAGTTCGCCGTGCCCTCCCGCCTCCACCGGGGGAACTTCTACGTGCTGCCCCAGAGCCCCCAGATCGCCAAGCAGCTCCTGATGGTGGCGGGGGTGGACCGCTACTACCAGATCGCCCGGTGCCTGCGGGACGAGGACCTGCGCGCCGACCGGCAGTTCGAGTTCACCCAGCTCGACGTGGAGGCGTCCTTTGTCACCCAGGACGAGGTCCACGCCTTCGTCGCCGAGGCGGTCCTCGACGCCACCGAGGCCGCCACCGGCGAGCGGCCTCCGCCCATCCCCCGTCTGACCTGGGCCGAGGCGCTCGACCGCTACGGCACGGACAAGCCGGACCTGCGGTTCGGGATGGAGCTGGTCGAGCTGACCGACGCGGTGGCCTCCTCGGGCTTCCGGGCCTTCCAGGCGCCGTCGGTGAAGGCGCTGCGGGTCCCCGGGGGGGCCGACCTGCCCCGCTCCCGGCTGGACGGCCTCGTGGACCGGGCCAAGGCCCTCGGAGCCCGGGGGCTGGTGTGGCTGCGGGCGGTGCCCGCCGAGGCCGGCGTCGACCTGGAGGGCCCGGGGGCGGTGACCCGCCACCTGGAGGAGAAGGAGCGGGCGGCGATCGCCTGGGCCACGGGGGCGGCCGCAGGCGACCTGGTCCTGGTCGTGGCCGACGAGCACCACCTCGCCTGCCGGGTCCTCGGCCAGCTCCGGGTGGAGCTCGGCCAGCCCCCGGTGTGGGAGGGCCCCTACCGCTACGCCTGGGTGGTGGACTTCCCCCTCTTCGAGGGCCTGGACGACGAGGGCCGCCCGGTGG
>DASQQH010000339.1:0-8104 GCA_035643555.1 Acidimicrobiales bacterium
CCGGGTGGCCCACCCGCTGATCGACCTGCGGGTCCTCGGGACCCGCACGGTGACTGTCGCCAACGCCGCCACCGTGGGACTCGGGTGGGGGATGTTCACCACCTTCCTGCTCATACCGGCCATGGTCCAGGGCAACGGTCCACACGGGTTCGGCGCCGATCCCACCGTGAGCGGTTGGTTCCTCCTGCCTGCGGCCATCGGGGAGCTGCTGGCCGGCCCGGTGGCGAACCCTCTCACCCGCCGGTCCTCGGGGAGGACCGTGTTCGCCACCGGGCTGGGGCTGGCCTCGGCCGCCCTGGTGGCCCTGGCCACCGTCCACCACGCGCCGGCACAGGTCCTTGCCGGGACCTTCGTCCTCGGCCTGGGGGCGGGCCTGGCCATCCAGAGCGCCAGCGTCGTGGTGACCCAGGGGGTGCCGGCGGACAAGGTGGGGATGTCGACCACCGTCAACACAACGGTGAGGCGCTTCGCCGGCGGGATCGGCAGCCAGGTCAGTGCGGTGATCCTCGCCACCTTGGTCCTGGGCCCCGGTGGCGAGCCTGCCCGCTCCGGCTTTGTGGTCTCCTTCGCTGTCGCCGCCGCGCTGGCAGCGGTGGGCGCGGGGTTGGCCCTTCGGATGGTCCCCACCCGGGGCTGACCGCCCGGGCGGCTCGGCCCGACACGGCCGGGGCGTTCCGCATCCTCGGGTCGGCTCTGGCGGGGCGCCGGCGTACCTCACCGACGCGGGGAGGGTCGGTGGACAGAGAGGGTCGCGTCGTCGCCCCGCCGGTCGAGACGACGGGAGGGGCCGCCTGCCTCAGGGTCCCACGGTGGCCGGGCGGCGTGTGGCGCTGTGTCGTCGGCAGGTCGGCGGGTGGATCCCCCCGGTGTCCCGGCCCCGGGCCGGTGCTCGCCACCTCATGCCGGTGATGGGGGAGGCGAGGGCGGCCACGAGCGCCACCGCGGGTCGACGGGGCTCATGATGCCGATGGGATGGCCGTCGGGATCGTCGATGATCGCGTACCTGGCGCCCCAGACGGCGTCATAGGGGAGCTGATGGCCCCGATAGCCGGCCGAGGCCATGGTGTCGTACAGCCGGTCGACCGCCGCTCGGGGGCTCGACCCGGAACCCGATCACCGGGCCCCCACCCGTTGGTCCCCCCCCAGCCGGTGTCCCCCTGGCGAGGCGACGACGCGGGTGCGTCGAGCGCCTCGCCAGGGGGCCCGGTGACCGGCCCCCGGGCCGCCGCGTCGGGTGGACCCGGCCACAGGCCAGGACCGGACCGGCACGTGGTCGAGCCACCAGGGCCCAGGGTCATCTCCTGGACCTGGCGCCACAGCCAGGGGAGGCACGGCGCGTCGGCCACGGCGGGGCGGCCGGACGGGTTGTCGGGGCCCCGGCTGGTCTTCCTACCGGGGCGCGCCGCTGCTGAGTGCCCCCCCTGTCCGGGCGCGCCGGGCCCGAGTGGCGGTGGCGGGGTGGCTCGACCAGCTCTCGAGGAATGCCCGGGCCCGTCGGCACGCCTCGGCGACCGAGGCGCCCGAGAGGTAGGAGGCCCGGGCGACGGTGGCGGCCCGCGCCGCGGTCTCGGGGTCGTCGGGCAGCTCCTGGGCGACCATGGCACGCACCGCCTCCCCCAGCACCTGGTCGTTGGTCACCGCCGAATCACCTCCCACCCACACCCTACGACGCTGCGGCCGCCACGGAGAGGGCAGAACGTCCCGGAGGGTGCACCAGGTGGTCCTTGGCCCGGGTTGGGACCTCCGGCCCTACCTCGGGCACCGGTGGTGGCAGACACTGGACCATCAGGGAGCAGCACAGAAGGAGACCGCGATGGCACTGCTCAGATCGAGCCGGACGCCGGAGACGACGTGGGACTGGCCCGGCACGTTCCCCTCATGGGGCTGGTTCGACGACCTGTTCCGGGACGGCCGAGGTCGTCAGATGATGCGGGTCGAGGAGTACACCGAGGACGGGACGTTGGTGGTCCGCGCGGAGTTGCCCGACATCGACCCCGAGAAGGACGTGGAGCTCACCGTGGCCAACGGCATGCTCCAGATCAGCGCGCAGCGCACGGAGAAGAAGGAGAAGGAGGGCCGGCACTTCCACCGCCAGGAGCTGCGGTACGGCTCCTTCGCCCGGAGCATCCCCCTGCCCGAGGGGGCTGACGAGACGAGCGTCGCGGCCTCCTACAAGGACGGGATCCTCGAGGTCCGGGTTCCCATGCCCGCCGAGGGTGGCGAGTCCGAGGCCCGCAAGATCCCGGTGTCCCGGGCGTAGCCCGGGACACCGTCGGGCCGCGATCCTGGCACGGGGGCGACGGCTGACCGGGGGTCAGTCCGTGGACCCCCGGTCAGCCGGTTGGCGCCCGTGGGGCGGCGCCGGCCGGGAGCCGTCGTCCTCCGGAGGGCGCTCGGAGGGGCCCTCGGTCCGGCGCTCGGCGCTGGCGGCGAGGAAGACAAAGACCCCGATCAGGGCCAGCCAGACGTCGTAGGCGAGTCCGGCGGCGACCATCAACGCCGCCAGCGTGTACGCCACCCGCACGGCCGTGCGGGTCGCCGCCTCCTGGCTCCGGTGCCGGGCCAAGAGGCTCCGCAGGACCCTGCCTCCGTCCATGGGCAGCGCCGGCAGGAGGTTGAACCCGCCCAGGAGGACGTTGAGCCAGAGAAGGCGAGCGAACCATGAGCCCCCCACCAGGGCGGGGGGCCAGAGGTCCGCTCCGGCCAGCACGCCAGTGACGCCGGCGAGCAGGGCCAGGGCCAGGCTGGCGAGGGGTCCCACGATGGCGATCACCAGCTCGTCGGTGGGGGTCTGGAGGGGGTGGCGCAGCCGGGTGAGGCCGCCCAGGGGGGTGAGCAGGATGTCCTCCACGATGGCCCCACGGCGACGGGCGAGGCGGCAGTGGGCGAGCTCGTGCAGAAGCACCGAGCCGAAGATCGCCACCAACCACGCCAGGCCGGTGGCCACCGACCCCGCGCCGACTGGGGCGTTCGCCCCCACGAGCAGGGCAACCAGCGCGAGAAAGGTCCAGTGCAGGCGAACCTCGACACCGACCAGGCGCCCAACGGGCACTGAGTAGCGACGGGGCGACCGATGGGGCGATCCGTCGCCAGCTCCCCTGGCCATACCTCCAGGGTGTGCCCCATGGCCTCCGGGGGGATAGGGCACATCGGCCTTCTTCTCTCCGGGACCTCCGCCCCTGGTGAAGCCGGTGTCGATGGCCGATGATGGGTCCATGACCAGTCTCGTCGGTTCGGAGAGCCCAATCGGTTTCCTGCACCTGCGACAGCCCCCCCGGGTGGACGCCGGGACCCCGGTGGCCGAGGTGGCCAGGCGGATGCGCGAGGACGGGGTGTCCCTGGTGTTCGTGGGCGAGGACCCTGCCGGGGTGCTCACCGAACGGGATCTGGTGGCGGCGCTGGCCCGGGAGGAGGGCCCGGACGCCACTGCTGCCGCCGTGGCCAGCTCGGCCCCGGTGACCGCCACGGTGGGCACCCCTCTCGGGGTGGCCACGTCCCGGATGCTCGACCACGGGATCCGCCACCTGGTGGTGGTGGATGATGCCGGCGATCCCGTCGGGGTGCTGTCCCTCCGGGAGGCGGCCCGCATGCTGGTCCACGTCCTCGACCTCGTCCCGCCGGGCGAGGAGGGTCCTGGGACGGCCGAGCTCCAGGAGATCACCCCCGCGGAGTGCCTGGCGCTGCTCAGGGCTCAGCAGGTCGGGAGGTTGGCGGTCATCACCGGCGACAGCTTCGACTCCTCTCGGCCCGACATCTTCCCGGTCAACTACGCGGTCGGCCCCGACGACACGCTGGTGGTGCGAACCGATGCCGGGACCAAGCTGGCCAGCGCCCAGCTCTGGTGGGTGGCCTTCGAGGTCGACGGGGTGGACCTCGACCGGCGGACGGGCTGGAGCGTGGTGGTCCGGGGTACCGCCCGGGAGGTCACCGAGGCCCAGAGCGACGCCATGGACGCCCTGCGGCGCCTGCCGTTGTCGCCCTGGGCGCCCGGGACCCACGACCGCTGGCTCCAGGTCAGCCCCGAGTGGGTGAGCGGCCGGCGGATCGTCGCCGGGGGCTAGCCCGGATCGTCGCCGGGGCCGACCGGCCCGGTCAGAAGGCCCCTCCGGCGCCGGTGGCGGCGACCAGCACCGCGAGGACCAGGAGGGCGGCGGCGGCGAAGCGCCAGTCGCGCTGGTGGAGCCAGGAGATGAGGCTGGCCCCCAGGCCGGCCACCGGGGCCAGGGCCAGGACCAGGGTGCCCACGGCCATCAGCCTCCCCCCGTCGTCGTGGCTGTTCCACAGGCTCCCCAGGGGGACGGCGGTGGGGTGGATCCGCCCACCGGCGTAGGCCATCACGAAACCCACGGCGATCAGGGACACCCCGGCTGCCGCCGTGATGAGCAGGGCGAGGCGCACGGCGGGGTTGCTGCCGGTGTCGGACGGCCGCTCCACCCCCGGCGTCGCGGGCTGGGCGGGGGTGGAGCGGTCCTCAGCCGCCACGAAGCACCCCCAGCGCCACCAGAGCGAAGACCACGGCCACCGACAGGACGAGGGCGATGTAGACGACCTCGATACGCCGGGGTCGGAGACGGGTCGCCAGCCGGGTCCCGGTGAGGGACCCCGCCACCACCCCGAGGACGACCGGAGCCGAGAGCAGGGGGTAGACCTGGCCCCGGGCGAAGTAGACGAGCAGGCTGGCCACGGCGGTGACCCCGACCATGAACTCGGAGGTCGCCGAGGCCACCCGCACCGGGATCCCCATGCCGCGGGACATGGCGGGGACCTTGAGAAAGCCCCCGCCCACCCCCAGCAGGCCGGCGAGGAGCCCCGCCACGTAGGAGACCGAGCCCCCGAGCCAGAGCCGACGCCCCTCGTAGCGGACGGGGCCCTCGTCCTCCTCCACGACCACGCCCGCGAGCGCCCCCTGGCTCTCGACCCCCGAGGGGACCACGTCGGGCCGGGCGGCGACCGCCAGGGCCTCCCGCCGGGCGACGCGCCTGGTCCCCCCGCCCCCGGCGGGACGGCGGTGGCGGACCAGTTCGGCCGAGACCAGCATTGCCGCGGCGAACACGCCCTCCAGCAGCGGGCGGGGGAGCAGGGAGGTCACCAGCCCGCCGGTCAGCCCGCCCAGGGTGGTGCCGACCTCGAGGGTCAAGGCGAGGCGCTTGTTGGTGAGCCCATCCCGCAGGAAGTGCCCGGTGGCGATCGCCGAGTTGGCCACCACGGCGGTGAGGGACACCGCCACCGCCACCCGGAAGTCGACCCCGAAGCCAACCACCAGAACCGGCACGAGCACCGTGCCGCCCCCGAGTCCGGTCACCGCGCCGATCCCGGCGGCGACGAACCCGAGGGCGAGCAGGCCCCCCAGATGGAGGGGGGTGAGGCTCAGTACCCCCCCGGTCACCTGCCCCACCCCCTGATCCGGGGGGCGACGAGGCTCGCCACCCCCCGGGGCGGTGGGACTGCGCTCAGGATTGGCCCTGCCGGACCCCGGGCTGGCCCTCAGGGAGCTCGGTGGGGGCTTCGGTGAGGGTGCCGGGCGCCCGCTCGCCCTTGAACTTCCCCAAGGGGAGCACGACCCGCCGCCAGGAGGACTGCAGCATCGTCATGGCCCCCACGTACCAGGCGGTGCAGGCGCCCACGATGAACAGCCAGGCCGCCACCGTCTCCCACAGGGTGCTCCCCATCCAGAAGCCGGCCGTCACCGCCGCGCTGCCCGCGCCCACGGTGAAGAGGAGCAGGAACAGGGGGAAGTTCCCCGACCCGGGGGAGAGGGCGGCGAGGGCGCCGCACAGGGTGAAGATGCTGAGCGGGATGAACCACACGGCGAAACCCGGCTGGGGTGCGGTGGGAGGTGGGATCTTGTAGAACCCGGCGACCGAGAGGCCCACCAACAGACCGTAGGCCATCCAGTAGGTGCCCCACATGGTGAGCAGGGACGAGGCGATGTAGTCCCGGGCCTTGAAGGACCACAGTCCGGCGGCGAACTGGGCGACCCCTCCCAGGGCGGCGTTGAAGGCGAAGAAGTACATGACGCTGTTGGAGGTTCCCCACCAGTGGAGGAGCCAGGTCGACAGCACCATGGTCGAGCCGAAGAAGCCCCACAGCCCCAGCGAGACGGGAGGGGCGATGGGCTGGAGCTGGACGCGGGCGGGAGGCGTTGCCGACCCCTGGCCCCCGTTGCCCTGGGAACTGGCAGCGGCCTGGGCTGCTGCTCTGATGTCAGCCACAATTTCCTCCTTGCGTCTTCTGCCGCTACTGGCCGACCTTCACCCCGGGGTCCCCCTGGGGGAACTCCGTCGGGGCCGTCGGCCGGGCACCGATGCGGTTCTCCTCCCGCGCCCAGGTGAGGTAGGGGAGGATCACCATGCCGTAGAGCGTGTTCACCATGTACGTGGCGGCCGTGTAGAAGCAGCCTGCTGCCGCGGCGGTGAAGTCCCATCCCGCGACGACCTGCCAGAACGACGACCCGGTGATGAAGCCCACGGCGGACAGGGCCGCTCCGGCGGCGAGGATCACCAGCAGGACGAATTGCCCCGGACTGCGGGCCAGCGCGGCAAAGGCAATGGTCAGGGTGATCACGCCCATATACATGAACCACTGGCCGAATGGCTCAAAGGTGGCCCCCAGGGGTGGCACCGGAAAGGAACCGGCGGTGATCATGAGCCAGAGGAGGCCGAATCCCAGCCAGAACCCTCCCCAGACGCCGTGGACGGAGGCGGCGACGGCGTCTCGGGCCTTGAAGCTCCACATCGCGGCGGCGAACTGCCCGACCCCGGCGAAGAGCAGGAGGAACTGGAAGAAGGACTTGGCGGTGCTGGTGGGGCCCAAGACCTGAGCCTCCCACAGCCCGAAGACGATGAGCGCACTCCCCAGCGCGAAGTACCCCAATACCGATGGAGCCGCAATGGGCTGCAAGAAGATGCGCGCCTCAACGTTGTTCGGTCGTTCAGGAAAGCTTACCCGCCGTGGGGTCAACGTCATCCAGCCCATATCGCCTCCCGATAGGTGGTCGGTGGCTCTGTCTCGGGGACCTACCCGCGGGCTGTCGGCGACAAACGATCGGCGGGGCCGGGGAATACGGCGTCGCCGATGGGGTATGTGCATGAAAGATAGGCCCGTATCCAGGAGGTAAGAAGCCATGGCTGAGGCCTGGCGTCAGGAAGTCGCTGAGCTGTGCGAGCGTGCCGAGGTGGGAGTGCCGCCGCTGCGCGTCTCGAAGCGGCTCCCGGCCACGGCGTCCGCTGTCCGCTCCGGCGAGCTCGTCCTGCCGGTCTCCGTCCTCGTCACGTCGGAGGAGATCCGTCGGGGGGTCGTGGCGCATGCGGTTGCCAGATGGGCGCTCGGACGAGGTGGACGGACCTCGGAGGCGGTGGTCGCCGGCGGGGCGGTGTGGACCGCCCTCGGGGTCGCCCTGGTGACCGCCCTTGGCGTCTCGATCGTGGCGGCGGCGGTCGTGGGTGCGGGGGCCGTAGTGGCGGCGGTGGGGGCGGCATCGGTCTTCCGCCACCGCGCGCGGCACGGGGAGAGGGTCGACGCCTTTGCCTGCGAGTTGGTGAGCGTCGAGGAATGGGCGGCCGGGTTCCTGTGGCGGACCCACCAGGCCCGGCTCCGCCTGCCTCGCCTGCCTCGTGGTCTTGCCCGGGTACGGGGGTCGGCGGCGCGCTCGCGGCTGGATGCGCTCGGCCACGCCGTGGTGAAAGCAGGGCGGGGTGTCCGGTCCGCCCTGGCCGTCAGGAGCCGGCGGGTACGAGGGCGCTATCGTCCCCTGCAGCGCCAGGGGGACTGGGCGCCACGGCGGTAGGGCTGCCCGGTCGGCGGCCGTGTTCCGCCCGGCGTCGGGCAACCGGGCGCACGGTCGTGCTCAGGCCGCTCCCTGGCGCTGGTCGCCGGGAGACGGGTGGGACGGGGAGGCGACGTTCGCCTGCCTGGCACGGTCGCGGAGCTGGCCCAGCGCCCGGCTCAGGAGGCGGGAGACGTGCATCTGGCTGATGTCCAGCCGCTCGGCGATGGCCGTCTGGGTCATGTCCTCATAGAAGCGGAGGTAGAGGATGAGCTGCTGGCGCTGCGGCAGCTCGGGGACCAGGGAGGACAGCAGCAGGCGGTCCTCGGCGCCGGCGAG
>DASQQH010000340.1:0-3041 GCA_035643555.1 Acidimicrobiales bacterium
CACCTCGCCGTCGGCGGTCGTCGCCCGATAGGCGAAGTGGCCGGGGGTGTGGCCCGGGGTGGCCACGGCGGTGATACCCGGCGCCACCTCCTGTCCCGGCGCGGCGAGGACGACGTCATCGGTGCCCGAGGCGAGCCGCGCCACGTGCAGCTCGGCCAGGTGCCAGGTGCCAGGCGCCTGGGCCGCTGCCCAGTCCAGCTCCGCCCCGGGCACGGTGACGCGTGCGCGGGGGAACAGCGTGAAGTTGCTCACGTGGTCCCAGTGGCAGTGGGTGATGAGCACGTCGGTGACGTCCTGCGCCGACACCCCCCGCTGCCGAAGACCGAGGAGCAGGGGCTCCCGGTAGGCGGGACCACCGGTGTCGACCAGCACGGTCCGCCCGTCACCCCGCAGCAGGCCGACCGTGCTCCAGCCCAGGGGGCCATGCTCGGTCGATCGTCCCGGGAACCCCGTCATCACCAGATCGAAGCGGTACACCCGTCCTCCCCAGCCGGTGCGATCACGGCCACGCCAGCCCAGGTCACGCTAGCCACCAGGGGCCCCATCGCCAAACCCACGCGCTGGGGGCATCGCCCCCGCCGACGGCCCGGGTCCCCCCGGCGAGGGCACCATGGGATGGCCCTCGTGTGGGCCGTGGCGGGGCGGCCCCGGCGGCGTCGGGGCCCGGCCAGGGGCCAGTGGAGGCGCCCACCCGGTGTGTGGTTCCCGGGGGGCCTGTGGGAGGGGACCAGGGCGTCCACGCGGCGATCGGGCAAGGACCACGGGGCTCCCCACGTGTGGCGGGGGGAGCCGTCGGTGCCGGCGGGCACAGCCGGGCGACTACCATTTGTGGCACTTCCCAGGCCGGGCGGGACGGCCTGATCGACCAGGACGGGAGCCTCCATGACAAGGATGTCAGCGGTGGTCGTGGCGATGGTGGGGCGGGTGGTCGTCGCGGTGGGCGAGAGGTGGAGGCTTGCCGCGGGGCACCACCGTTCGACCGGGCGCCGGCCGCACCGGGTGGGTGGGCGCAGCCCGCGCCGGGTGCCGAGGCTGCTCGTCGGCGCGGCGGCCGGCCTGGTGGCCACGGCCACCCTCGTCGGGGTGTCCCCCCGGCCGGCGGCCGCGCAGTCGGCACCCGCCAACCTGTCGGACCAGCAGCTGGCCGGCCAGCGGGTGATCTACTCGTACACGGGGCTCACCCCCCCCGCCAGCCTGCTCGACCAGATCCGCGCCGGGCAGGCGGCGGGGGTCATCTTCTTCTCGGACAACATCTCGAGCCCGGCCCAGATCGCCTCGGTCACCGCCGAGCTCCAGCAGGCCGCGGCCCAGAGTCCGGTGCCCGAGCCGTTGCTGTTGATGACCGACCAGGAGGGCGGGCAGGTTCGGCGGCTCCCCGGCGCGCCCGCGCTGTCGGAGAGACAGATCGGCGCGTCGAGCGATCCCGTGTCCCTCGCCAGCCAGGCGGGTCGGGGGGCGGGGGTGACCCTTGCCAGCGCGGGCATGAACGTGAACCTCGCCCCCGTGCTGGGCGTCTACCGCCACCCGGGTGACTTCCTCGATCAGTACCAGCGCTCCTACAGCACGGATCCGTCGACCGTGGCCCAGGCGGGCGGCGCGTTCATCCGCGCCCAGCAGGCGACCGGAGTGGCCGCCACGGCCAAGCACTTCCCGGGCCTGGGCGCCGCGGCGGCCAACCAGAACACCGACGCGGTGCCGGTGACCCTCAACGTCCCCCTGTCGACCCTGCGCTCGGTCGACGAGGCGCCCTATCGCGCCGCCATCGACGCCGGGACCCGCCTCGTCATGGTGTCGTGGGCGACCTACCCCGCCCTCGACCCCAACCGGCCGGCGGGGCTGTCCCCCACGGTCGTGCAGCAGGAGCTCCGTGGCCGGCTCGGCTTCACGGGGGTGACCATGACCGACGCCCTCGAGGCGGGCGCCCTGGGTGCGTACGGCACGACGGCGCATCGGGCGACGCTGGCGGCAGGGGCGGGGATGGACCTGATCCTGTGCGCCAGCCAGAACGTGGCCCAGGGTGTGCAGGCGACCGACGGCCTTGCCGCGGCGCTCGGCAGCGGCCAGCTGGACCGGGCCACCTTCCAGGCGTCGGTCCAGCGGGTCATGGCCCTGCGCCAGGGCATGGGCCAGCCGGCGGGGGCGGCGACCGCCACCTCCCCACAGTTCGGGGTCCCCGGTCAGACCGATGTGTTCAGCGTCGCCAACAACGGCGCCGTGCAGGTCCGTTGGGTCGACGGCGCCGGCCCGTGGCACGGGCCGATGGCAGTCTCCCCGCCCGGCCTGGCGCCACCGGGGAGTCCCCTGGCGGTGGCCCGTCAGTCCGGGGTCCCCGACCAGACCGACGTGTTCGTCGTGGGCAGGGACGGCGCCACCCACGTGGTATGGGCCCAGGGGGGTGGTCCCTGGCGGGGCCCCCTGGCGATCACGCCACCGGGCACCGCACCTCCCGGTGCCCACCTGGCGGCGTCCCCCCAGTTCGGCCTCCCCGACCAGACCGACGTGTTCGTCGTGGACACGGGGGGTGCCACCCGGGTGTCCTGGGTGCAGGGCGCCGGCAGGTGGCGGGGCCCCCTTGCCATCACCCCGCCCGGCACGGCCCCGGCGGGGGCGGGGCTCGCCGCGGCCAACCAGGCCGGGCTCCCCGACCAGACCGACGTGTTCGCCGTGGACAGCGCAGGCGCCACCCGGGTGTCCTGGGTGCAGGGCGCCGGCGGGTGGCAGGGGCCCCTGGCGATCACCCCGCCCGGCACCACACCCCCCGGCGCCCACCTGGCGGTGTCCTCCCAGTTCGGGCTTCCCCACCAGACCGACGTGGTCGCCGTGGGCGAGGCCGGTAGCAGCCAGGTCTCCTGGGTCGACGGCGGTGGCCCCTGGCAGGGCCCCCTGGCGATCACCCCGCCCGGCACGGCCCCGGCGGGGGCGGGCATCGCCGCGGCCAACCAGGCCGGGCTCCCCGACCAGACCGACGTGTTCGCCGTGGACCGCACAGGTGCCACCCAGGTCTCCTGGGTGCAGGGCGCAGGCGGGTGGCAGGGTCCGAT
>DASQQH010000341.1:0-6610 GCA_035643555.1 Acidimicrobiales bacterium
ACCCGGGAACGGTCGAGGCCCCTGGCGTCGGCCTCGGAGAGCAGGCGGCCCACCAGGGGCGCGTCATGGCTGGCGATGGCCACCCGGGTCTCCCGGTCGAAGCAGGTCCCCACCAGGGCGGCGAAGTTCCGGTCCACGTCGGCCTTGCGGGTGAAGGCAACCGTGGGTGGCTCCAGGTAGGCGCCCTTCACGATCCGCACCCAGGGGTCGAGGGGGGCCACCCGGACCAGGTCCTCGGCGCTGCGCCGCAGGTATGCCTGGAGCACCAGGCCGAGGGCCGGATGGTCGGGCCGGAGGGCCTCGTAGGTGGCGACGGTGGGCTCGGTGAGGTCGGAGCCCTCCATGTCGATCCACAGGAACACCCGCCCGTCGGCCACCTTGAGCAGTCGCCGAAGCAGCTCGCCCGCCAGCGCCGGGTCCCGTTGGGCGCCCAGGTGCGACAGTTTCACCGCGACCTCCACCCGGGCCTCCCCCTCCCGTGTCGCCCGGGCGGCGAGGGTGCCCACGAGCTCCTCGATCTCGGCGGCCGCCCGCTCGGCCTCCCCGGCCGTGGCGGTCCCTTCACCCAGGAGATCGAGGATCGCCCCCAGCCCCTCCCCGTGGAGGGCGTCGGCGGCGGCCAGTCCGTCGGCGACGCTGTCCCCGGCGACGAAGCGCGACACGAGCCGCTGGCCGTGGCGCTCCACCTGCCGACGGACGATGGCGGCATCGGCCGCGGCCAGGACGCCCCGCCGGAGCACTGACGTCATCGACCGCCTCCTTCCCCCCAGGTTGTGGCCATCGTGGGACCCGTGCAACGACGGGCCACCGTCGACTCTACGAGCGGGCGTGACGGCTGTGTAGGGAGCAATCTGAGAATTTTTGTGGCGATTATGGGCCACAGTGCGCGAGGCTGGCGGCGTGGCGCTGCGCCTGGACGAAGTGCTCCGCCTGCCGGTGGTCCAGCGGTTCGCCCCTGAGGTCGTCGCCGGCGCCGACCAGCTCCACCGCTCGGTCCGGTGGGCCCACTCGGCCGAGCCGATGGACATCGCCCGGTTCCTGCGACGCGGCGATCTGCTCCTCACCACCGGCATCGAGCTCGCCCGCCACACCGACGCCCTCCGCGGCTTCGTCAAGGAACTGGCCGAGGCCGGGGCGGCCGGCCTGGTCGTCGAGTTGGGCCGCGCCTTCGCCGAGGTGCCTCCCGACCTCGTCACCGAGGCGGACCAGCGCGGGCTCCCCCTCGTCGTCCTCCACCGGGAGACCCGCTACGTGGAGGTCACCGAAGGGATCCACAGCGCCATCGTCAACCGCCAGTACGAGCTGCTGACCAAGGCGGACCGCATCGGGCGCGAGTTCACCGGCCTGGTCATGGCCGAGGCCGACTTGCGTGTCGTCCTCGAGCGCACCGCCAGCATCGTCACCAACCCGGTGGTCCTCGAGGACGCGGCCCACCAGGTCGTGGAGCTGGCGCCCCACGGCCAGGCCGTGGAGGATCTCCTTGCCGACTGGGAGCACCACTCCCGCGCCGACCACGCCGAGGCCGACACCGTCCCCACCGGCAGCGCCCCGCGCTGCCTGGCCGCCCCGGTGTGGGTGCGGGGCGAGGCCTGGGGCCGACTGCACGTCCTCCCCGACCGCACCCCCATCGACGAGGTCGACCGGCTGGCGCTCGACCGGGCCGCCGCGGCCCTGGGCACGCTGCTGCTCATCGAGGCCCACGCCGCCCACCACGCCGTCAACGCCCGCAGCACGTTCCTGGCCGACGTGGTCCACGGGCGCTTCGAGTCCGGCCAGGAGCTCGCCCGGCGCGCCCGCTCCCTCGGCACCGATCTGGACGACCGGCCCCTGGTGGCGATGCTCGCCACCCCCCGGGACCTGGCCGGGGCCGCCGGGAGCAGGGGCCTGTCCGAGGAGGGACGCCAGGGCCTCCTCGACGCCCTCGTCGAGGAGGCGGACCAGGTGGTGGCCGACCTCACCGTCGCGGGCCTGGTGGGCCGGGAGGGGGACCGCGTGGCGGCGGTGGTGGCCCCTGGGCCGGGGCCCGAGGGCGTCGCCCTCGCCCGGCGACTGGCCGACGCCCTCGTGGCACGGGCGGGCACCGCCCTGGAGGGCCTCGACGTGGTGGCGGGGCTCTCGGACCCGGTGCCCGGGCCGGACCGGCTCCGCCAGGCCTTCGCCAGAGCGGACCAGGCCCTCACCTACGCCCTGGCGATGGGGACCGGCCCCGGCGTGCAGCGCTTCCAGGACCTCGGCCTCCACCACCTCCTGGCCCGGCTGGCCGAGGGGCCCGAGCTGGCCCGCTTCGTCGAAGCCGAGCTGGGGCCCCTCCTGACCCACGACGCGGCCACCTCGGCCCCCCTCCTGCCCACCCTGCGGGCCGTGCTGGTGGCGGGGGGCGGCAAGACCGGCGCCGCCCAGGCCCTGGGCATCCGCCGTCGCACCCTCTACCACCGCCTGGCCCGGCTCGAGACACTGGTCGGCCGCCCCCTCGACGACCACGACACCAGGACCCGCCTCGCGGTGGCCCTCCAGGGCCTGGACCTGCTCCGGTCCCGGTCACCCCGCCATGGCTGAGCCCCGGCCCGGCGCTAGGGCGCCATCACCGCCGCCAGGAAGGCGTCGTTCTCCGCAGGGGAGCCCACGGTGACCCGCACACCCTCCCCGGGGAAGGGCCGCACCAGGACCCCGCGCTCGGCGCAGGAGGCGGCGAAGGCAGCCGCGTCCTCCCCGAGGGGGAGCCACACGAAGTTGGCCTGGCTGTCGGGCACCTCGTAGCCCCCGGCCAGGAGGGCCGCCCGCACCCGGGTCCGCTCGGCCACCACCGCCCGCACCCGGGCCGCCAGCTCGTCTCGGACCTCGAGGGAGGCAAGAGCGGCCGCCTGGGCCACGACGTTGACGCCGAAGGGGACCTGGGTCCGGCGCAGGGCCCCGATCACCGAGGGCGAGCCGAGGGCGTAGCCCACCCGCAGCCCGGCCAGCCCGTAGGCCTTGGAGAAGGTGCGCAGCACGGCGACGTTGGGGCCCGCGGCGAGCAGGGCGGGGGCGTCGGGGAGCTCACGGTCGGTGACGTACTCCCGGTAGGCCTCGTCCACCACGACCAGGCAGTCGGGGGGGACCGCGTCGATCAGGGCGAACAGGGCCTCCCCCGACAGGGCCGTGCCCGTCGGGTTGTTGGGGTTGCACACGAAGACGACCCTGGTGGCCTCCCCGACCTGGCGGGCCAGGGCGTCGACGTCGAGGGCGTGGGCCGCCAGGGGGACCTGCACGGAGCTGGCCCCGGCCAGGGTGGCCAGGATGGGGTAGGCCTCGAATGACCGCCAGCCGTAGGCCACCTCGTCCCCGGGGCCGGCCACCGCGTTCACGATCTGCTGGCAGAGCACCACGGACCCGCACCCCACCGCCACCTGGTCGGTCCCCACGCCGTGATGCGACGCCAGGGCGGCGGCCAGGTCGCTCGAGTCGTTGTCCGGGTACCGGTTGGCCGCCGCCAGGGCCTCCCCGGCCCGGGCGATGACGCCGGGGAGCGGGGCATCGGGAGACTCGTTGGAGGACAGCTTGATCGTCGTCCCGTCCGGGGCGCGCCGCCCGGGCCGGTAGGCGGGGAGGTCGTCCAGGATCGCCCGCACCCGGACGGCGGGGCGGGCCGGCTCAGAGGTTCCCACGCCTGCCCTGCTCGGCCTCGATCGCCTCGAAGAGGGCCTTGAAGTTGCCCTTGCCGAACCCCATCGACCCGTGCCGCTCGATCAGCTCGAAGAACACGGTGGGCCGGTCCTGGACCGGCTTGGTGAAGATCTGCAGCAGGTAGCCGTCCTCGTCCCGGTCGGCCAGGATCCCCAGTCGGGCCAGGTCCTCCAGCGGCACCCGGGTGGTCCCCACCCAGTTCCCCAACTCCTGGTAGTAGGTGGACGGGGTGTGGAGGAACTCCACCCCGGCGGCGGTCATGGTCTCCACGGAGGAAACGATGTCCTCGGTGGCGAGGGCGATGTGTTGGACCCCCGGACCCCCGTAGAACTCGAGGTACTCCTCCACCTGGCTCCGGCGCTTGCCGGGGGCGGGCTCGTTGAGGGGGAACTTGACCCGCCGGGCCCCATCGGCCACAACCTTGCTCATGAGGGCGGAGTACTCGGTGGCGATGTCGTCCCCCACGAACTCCTTCATGTTCGTGAACCCCATCACCTGGTGGTAGAAGGCCACCCACTCGTCCATCCGGCCCAGCTCGACGTTGCCCACGCAGTGGTCGATGCCCTGGAACCGGGGGCGCCCGGGCGCCGCCACGACCGGCCCCCGGGTCCGGTAGCCCGGAAGGTAGGGGCCCCCGTAGCCGCTGCGGTCCACCAGGGAGTGACGGGTGTCGCCGTAGGTGGCGATGGCGGCCAGGTGGACCCTGCCGTGCTCGTCCTCGGCGACGTGGGGCTCCTCCAGCCCCCTGGCTCCCCGGCTGAGGGCCAGGTGGTACGCCGCCGCCACGTCGGGGACCCGGAGCGCCAGGTCCACCACCCCGTCACCGTGGCGGGCCACGTGGTCGGCGAGGGGGGTGCCCGCACGGACCGGGGCGGTCACCACGAAGGTGGCCTCCCCCGAGACCAGCACGTAGGAGGCGCGGTCCCGATCGCCGGTCTCGGGCCCCGAGTAGGCAACACAGACCATGCCGAAGGCGGTCGAGTAGTAGTGGGCGGCCTGCTTGGCGTTGCCCACCGCGAAGCACACGGCGTCCAGGCCCTGGACGGGGAAGCCCTCGGCGGTGGACACGGGCTCGGTCGACACGCTGGTCATGACGCCTCCTGTGCTAGCTCACTCGGGCAGCCATCCTGGCAATCGATCCCGTATCTGGCTACCGATCGTCCACATGTCTGGATGTCCTGGTACATCGAAGCGTAGATTATGACCATGGCGTCTACCCCCCGGTCCGGACCCGGGACCGAGGGCACCCCACCCCCGGTCGCGCTCGACCAGGTCGACCGCAGCCTGCTCGGGATCCTCGCCGGGGACGGCAGGCTGCCCATCGCCGAGGTCGCGGCCCGGGCCAATGTCGCCCGGGCCACCGCCTACAACCGCCTGGAGCGGCTCCGCCGGACGGGGGTGGTCCGGGGCTTCAGCGTGGACGTGGACCCAGCGCGGGCCGGTCTCGGCATCGCCGCCCTGATCCTGGTCAGCGGCGCCCAGCTGCGGTGGCGCCAGCTGGGGGCGACCCTCCAGGACCTGCCCGAGGTCGAGTACGCCGCCCTCGTGACCGGGACCGAGGACCTGGCGCTGTTGGTGCGGGTGGCCGACATGGGCACGCTCCGGGACTTCATCTTCGAGCGGCTCCAGAGCGTGCCGGGGGTCAAGAGCACCGAGACCCTCCTGGTGGTGGAGGAGCTCCTGCGCCGGCCCTGCGTGGTCCCACCGCCGTAGAGGACGGCGGTGGGCCCGATAGGGTCGGAGGCGCTGGTTGACACCGAGGAGGCGGAGATGCCCGAGCCCGTGATCGTCGCCACCGCCCGTAGCCCCATCGGGCGCGCCTTCAAGGGGTCGCTCACCGACCTGCGCCCCGACGACACCGCCGCCACCATCATCCGGGCGGCGCTCGACAAGGTGCCGGTCCTCGACCCCGATCGGGTCGAGGACGTGATCCTCGGCTGCGGCCTGCCAGGCGGCGAGCAGGGCTACAACATGGGCAGGGTGGTGAGCATCCTGGCCGGGCTCCACGACGTCCCCGGCACGACGATCACCCGGTACTGCTCCTCGTCCCTGCAGACCATCCGCATGGCCGCCCACGCCATCAGGGCCGGGGAGGGTGACGCCTTCGTGGCGGCCGGGGTGGAGATGGTGAGCCGGTTCGCCAAGGGCTCCTCCGACGGCCTCCCCGACACCCAGAACCCCCGCTTCGCCGACGCCCAGGCCCGTACGGCGACCCGGGCCGGGGGCGACGCGTCGCCCTGGACCGAGCCCCAGGGCCTCCCCGACGTCTATATCGCCATGGGCCAGACGGCCGAGAACGTGGCCGAGGCGGAGCAGGTCACCCGGGAGGAGATGGACCGCTACGCCGCCCTGTCCCAGCAGCGGGCGGTCGAGTCGCAGAAGAACGGCTTCTTCGACGCCGAGATCACCCCCGTGAGCCTCCCCGACGGGACCGTGGTGCGGACCGACGACGGGCCCCGGCCGGGGACGACCGAGGAGGGCCTGGCCGAGCTCAAGCCGGCGTTCCGCCCGGACGGGCGGGTGACCGCGGGCAACAGCTGCCCCCTCAACGACGGGGCGGCGGCGGTGGTGGTCATGAGCGACACCCGGGCCGCCCAGCTGGGCATCCGGCCCCTTGCCCGCATCGTGTCGAGCGGCGTCACCGCCCTCCACCCCGAGATCATGGGCCTCGGGCCCATCGAGGCCAGCCGCCAGGCCCTGGGCCGGGCGGGCATGACCATCTCCGACATCGACCTGGTGGAGCTGAACGAGGCCTTCGCCGCCCAGGTGATCCCCTGCGCCCGGCACCTGGGGATCCCCTGGGAGAAGCTGAACATCCACGGTGGCGCCATCGCCCTCGGCCACCCCTTCGGCATGACCGGGGCGCGCATCATGACCACCCTGCTCAACGGGCTGGCCGCCGAGGACAAGACCGTGGGGTTGGAGACCATGTGCGTCGGCGGTGGCC
>DASQQH010000342.1:0-2757 GCA_035643555.1 Acidimicrobiales bacterium
CCCGCCGGGCAGGTGGTTGCGTCCCAGGTACTCCACGGTCTTGCGTCCGAGGATGCGCTCCCCCCCGACACAGCCCCCGTTGAGGATCATCAGGCAGAAGCGGTGGTAGTCCTCGGCGGTCGACACCAGCCCGCCCCCGCCGGAGAGGAAGGTCGGCGGCCGGGCGAAGGAGCTGGTCGTGGTGCCGTCGACGCGCTCCAGGGTCCCGTCGGGGCCCCGGCGGTAGTTGGCGGCCAGGCGGTCCAGGCGATCCGCCGGGACGCTGAAGCCCGTGTCGACCATCCCGAGCGGCCCGATCACCCGCTCGGCCAGGAACCGGTCCAGGGGCTGGCCGGCGATCACCTCGATGAGGCGCCCCACGACGTCGGTGGCCACGCTGTAGTTCCACCGGGTGCCCGGGCTGAACACCAGGGGGAGCTCGCCCAGGCGGGCCACCATGGTGGCCAGGTCCGGGCAGGAGTCCCGGTCCACCCCCGCCCTGCGGTACAGGTCGTCCACCGGTGACTGCTCCTGGAACCAGTAGGTGAGCCCGGCGGTGTGGGTGAGCAGGTCGACAACGGTCACCTCCCGCTCGGGCGGGCGGGTGCGGTAGGCGGCGGCGTCGCCCCCGTCGAACACCCGGAGCTCCCCGAGGGCCGGCAGAAAGGCCGAGACCGGGTCCCCCAGGCTGAAGCGCCCCTCCTCGTACAGGGTGAGCAGGCCCACGGTGGTGACCGGCTTGGTCATCGAGTAGATGCGGACGATCGTGTCCTCGGTCATGGGCGCCCGGGCCTCGAGGTCCCGCCAGCCGTAGGTGAACCGGTGGGCGACCTCGCCGCGGCGGGACACCAGTGTCGACACCCCCGCCAGCCTCCCGTCGTCCACATAGCGACGGAAGTGGCGACCGATGCGATCGAGGCGGCTCGCGCTCAGCCCGACCTTGGCGGCGACATCCTCCACAGCTCGCGCCCGCTCGACGCCCCGCCCGGCCCGGTGCTCCTAGGCGACCGGGGTCCGCTCCGGGTGCCTGCCCGCGTAGCGGCGGAACTCGCGCTCGAAGGACGGCCACCACGGGGGATCGTCGGGACCCTTCGGCGGGCGTCCGCCCCCGCCTCCCCCGCCGTCGTCCTCCTCACCGGGGCCCCGTGACACGGTCTCACCGCCGAAGGCCAGCACCAGGGGGATGCTCACCATGATGATCAGGACCCCTGCTGGGATCAGGGCACCCAGGGCGATTATCACCGGGACCGCGGCATGGAGCCCCTGGGCCACGGCCATGCTGGCGAAGCCGGTGGCGCCGGTCAGGATGCCCACGGGGGGAAGGAACCGGATCACACTGATCACCCGCCGGTGCTTGCCGTCGTATGGCTGGCTGGTCCTCGCCATGCTGGACCTCCTCCCTCGGTCCGGACCACCTCGGCACGGCACCCGGGCCTGGCTGGGATCCACCGACCCCAGCCCTACCCGTTGGTCCGATCCTACCCCTCCACGGCCCACCGGGGCCTGTCGAGGCCGGTCGGCGTCAGGGGGTCAGCGCCTCGACCAGGTAGCGCAGGGCGAGGGGGTAGCGGTGCTCGATCCCCGAATGGGTCCCCTCGAACAGCTCGAAGCGGTGCGCCACCCCGAGCTCGCCGAGCTGGGCGGCGAAGGCCTGGGCACCCAGATCGAGCCAGTAGTCGTCGCTGCGCCCGGCATCGACCCACACCGCCCGCAGCGAGCGCAGGGCATCGGCGTGGCGGGGCGCCATGCGGACCGGGTCGTGGGCCTGCCAGCGCGCCCAGACATCGTCGCGCAGCGCAGCGGTGACCGGGTCGAAGGGAAGGGTGACCGTGCCGTCGGGCTCGGCCGAGTAGCAGGCGGCCATGGCGTAGGTGTTGAGCAGGGCGGCGTCGCTCCGCTTGGCGAAGGCCGCCCGGGAGGAGAACGCCTCCCAGAACCGATCGTAGGAGCCCTCGTAGTCGTCGCGGAGGCTGCGCGCCGCGACCGCCACGTCGGCCAGGTAGCACAGCTCGAAGCCGGCGTCCCCGGCGTGGGTGGCCAGTGCGCCGAAGACCTCGGGGGCCAGCATGGGCACCACCATGGCGCCGTAGCCCCCGCTCGACTTGCCCGCCAGCGCCCGGTGGTCCCGGTCGGCCACGGTGCGGTAGCGGGCGTCGACGGCGCCCACCACGTCCTGGGTGAGGTAGTCCATGTACCGCCCGGTGGCCGGCGAGTTGAGGAACTGGCTGCCCCCGAGGGACGTCCAGGCGTCCACCAGGGCCACCACGGCCGGCGGCACCGCGGCGGTGGCGAACAGCTGGTCGATCAGGACGGGGAAGCCCGGCTGCCAGGGACGCCGGTTCCACCACATGTCGGCCTGGCCGGTGAAGCCCTGGATGACATAGACGGCCGGATAGCGCCGGCCGGGCTCCTGGTCGTAGCCGGGGGGCGTGTAGACCCACAGCGGCCGCTGGGCCGGGTCGCCGAGGGGGTTGCCGGCGAGGGCCGGGCTGTCGACGACCTCCCGGGTGAAGCGTCCGGCGACCGCCGGGGCGGCCCACGGTGGTGGGGCCTCGGTGGGGTTGGTGACCATGGCCCGGGAGGCTACTGCCGGCCGGGGCCGCCCCGGGACCCCGGCTAGCGTGCCTGGCGCATGGCCCTTCCCCCGTCGGACCTGCACCAGGTCATCCACCGCCGCCGGGACGTCCGGGGGCAGTTCACCGGCGCCGACGTGGCGCCCGACGCCCTCGACCGGGTGCTCCGGGCCGCCCACGCCGCGCCGAGCGTGGGCCTCAGCCA
>DASQQH010000343.1:0-5052 GCA_035643555.1 Acidimicrobiales bacterium
GAGCAGTTGAGCCCCCCGTTCAGGGCCACCTTCATCCCGCTGGTGCCAGAGGCCTCCTGGGGACGGCGGGGGGTGTTCAGCCACAGGTCGCAGCCCTGGTACAGGCCCTGGGCCACGCCGATGCCGTAGTCCTCGACGAAGGCGACGCGGTGGCGGACCGCAGGGTCCCTCGAGAACTGGACGATCTCCTGGATCATCTGCTTGCCCGCCTCGTCGGCGGGGTGGGCCTTGCCGGCGAACACCACCTGGACCGGGCGCTCGGTGGAGGTGAGCAGGGCGGTCAGGCGCTCCCGGTCGGACAGCAGCAGGGTGGGCCGCTTGTAGGCCGTGAAACGGCGGGCGAACCCGATGGTGAGGATGCCCGGGTCCAGGGCCTCGTCGCACCAGTCGAGCTCGGGGCCCGCGCAGCCTGCCGCGGCGAGGGAGCTGCGCAGCTTGGCCCGCACCATCCCCACCAGGCGCTCGCGTCCCTGGGTCCGGACCCGCCACAGGTGGTCGTCGGGGATGGCCTCGATCTGCTCCCAGGCCCCCGCCTCGGCCTCGGTCCAGGCCGGCACGACGGCCTTGCCCACCAGGTCGTCCATCGCCTGGGAGGTCCAGGTCAGCCCGTGGACGCCGTTGGTGACCGAGCCGATCGGGATCTCCTCCTGGTCGATCCCCGGCCACAGGGAGGCGAACATGCCCCGGCTCACCCGACCGTGGAGGGTGGAGACCCCGTTGGCCGAACCGGCCAGGCGCAGGCACATGACCGCCGTGTTGAAGGGGGCATCGGGGGGGTCGTCGGGGAAGTGGCCGAGGGCCATGAGCCGGTCCACGTCGATCCCGCAGGCCTCGCACCAGCTGGCGAAGTACCGCTCCATGAGGGGCCGGGCGAAGCGGTCGATGCCCGCCGGGACCGGGGTGTGGGTGGTGAAGACACCCCCCGCCCGGGTGGTCTCCAGGGCCGCCTCGAAGGACAGCCCCGCCGAGGCCATGAGCGAGGCGATCCGCTCCAGGCCGAGGAAGCCGGCGTGGCCCTCGTTGGTGTGGAGCACCTCGGGGTGCACGCCCAGGGCGGCGAGGGCCCGGAGCCCCCCGATGCCGAGCAGGATCTCCTGGCGCAGCCGGTGCTCGGTGTCGCCCCCGTAGAGGCGGTCGGTGACGGCCCTGCCCTGGGCGTCGTTGTCCTCGAGGTCGGTGTCCAGCAGGTAGAGGGGCACCCGGCCCACGTCCGCTCGCCACACCTGGGCCACCACCTGTGTGCCGGCCAGGTCGACGGTCACCCGCAGCCCCTCGACCGGGCGCACCCCCATGGTGTGGGGGTCGAGGCAGGGATAGGTCTCCTGCTGCCACCCCTCCGGGCCCACCGCCTGGCGGAAATACCCATAGCGGTAGAGCAGGCCCACCCCCACCAGGGGGACGCCGAGGTTCCCGGCGGCCTTCAGGTGGTCGCCGGCCAGCACCCCGAGACCGCCGGAGTACTGGGGGATGGCCGCCGAGACCCCGAACTCCGGGGAGAAGTAGGCGACCGTCCGAAGCGCCCCACCCTGGCGGTTCTGGAACCACCGGGGCGCCCGCAGGTAGCGGTGCAGGTCGGCCTCCACCTCCCCCTGGTACGCGAGGAAGGCCGGGTCGGTGGCCAGGGCCTCCAGCCGCTCGGGCCGGACCTGGGCCAGCAGCTGCAGGGGGTCGTGGCCAGCGGTCTCCCAGCCGGCGGGGTCCACCCACCGGAACAGGTCCTGGGTGGCCTCGTCCCACGACCAGCGCAGGTTCATGGCCAGCTCCTGGAGGGGGGCGAGCGGCTCCGGGAGGCGCACTCGGACCGTGAAGCTTCGCAGAGCCCGCACTCGCCCTACGCTAGTCACGCGTGCCGAGGCCCCAGTCGGTCCCCAAGCGGGCCCCACCCCCAGACCGGCTCGGGTCAGCCCTGACCGCCACCGCCAGCGGGCCCACGGTCACCGGCGGCGAGGCCCTGTCCCGGCCCAGGGGGTCCCTCAGGTGGGCGGCCTCGGCGGTCCGCCGGCACTGGCTCCTGGTGTGCCTGCTGGCGGGTGGGGCCGTGCTCAGGGTGATGGCCCAGGCCGCCTACCGCCCGGCCCTGATCTACATCGACTCCTACCGCTACCTGGGCCACCTCTTGAGCCTGGACCCCCATGGCCTGGACCCGATCGGCTACGACGCCCTGGTGCTCCGGCCCCTGCTCGCCGTCGGCGGCCTGCACCTGGTGACCGCCGTCCAGCACCTCACCGGCCTGGCGATGGCGGTGGCGATCTACGTGCTGCTGGTGCACCGGGGGGCGTGGCGGTGGTTGGCCGCCCTGGCCACCGTGCCGGTCCTGCTCGACGCCTACCAGGTCCAGATCGAGCAGAACATCATGTCCGACGAGCCGTTCCAGGTCCTCCTGGTGGCCCTGGTGGTGGTCCTGGCCTGGCGACGCCGGCCGGGGCCGGTGCTGGCCGGCCTGGCGGGCGTCCTCCTGGCGGCGCTGGCCTCGGTGCGTCTGGTCGCTCTGCCCCTGGTCGTGCCCGTCATCATCTACCTGGTGGTGGTGGCCGGTCCCTGGCGGGACCGGGCGGCCTGGGTCCGGCGCGCCGTGACCGTCGCCGCCGCCGGCGGGCTGTTCGCCCTCGGCATCGTCGGCTACGCCGCCTACTACCGCTCCTGGACCGGCAGATGGGCGCTGTCCCCCTCGCAGAACTACATGCTGTACGGCCAGCTGGCCACCTTCGCCGACTGCGCCGCGTTGCCCCTGAGCCCACTCGAGCGGGCCCTGTGCCCCGCCCCGCCCGTCGGCCAGCGACGGGGCGCCGACTACTACAGCCACGCGCCGGCCTCGCCCCTCAACCGTCCCCCCGTGTCGACCCTGCCCCTCGACCAGCGGAACGCGGTGGTCGACGGCTTCAACGCCACCGTGGAGGCACACCAGCCCTTCGACCTGGCGGGGGCCGTGGCCATCGACTTCCTGAAGGGCTTCCGGTGGCGGATGGTCACCGCCCCGGGCGACCCGCCGGTGCAGCGGTGGCAGTTCCAGACCTCCTACCCCGCGTATCCGCGGGTCCGGCCTCCCCCCGACGCCCAGGTCCAGACCGTGTCCTTCCTGCGCCGGCTCGGCTACCCCGGCTACACCGTCGTCCACCCCCTGGCCGTCGCCCTTCGGGCGTACCAGCTGTCGGTGGGGTACGTCCCCGGGACCCTCCTCGGGCTCATGGGCCTGATCGGCGTCGCCGGCATCGTCACCCCCCGCCGGCGACGTCCCCAGCTGCGGGCGGTGTGTTTCCTCGTCTGCGCCCTGGACCTGACCCTGCTGGTGGTCGCTGCCATCCCCGAGTTCTCCTGGCGCTACCAGCTGCCCTCGCTGGTGCTCCTGCCCCTCGCCGGGGCGCTCGGGGTGGTCGCCTGGCGGCGGCCCGAGGATCCACGAACCGGGCCTCCACCAGGTGGGGGGGAGGCCGGCACCGGCGACCCGGCGCGGCACGCCCCGGAGGGGTCGGCGGGCAATGCCGGCGCAGGGCGTGCTACGCGTGGTGGGTGATCGGTCGGATCGTTATCGACGACGTGCGCCCTCGCACGCCCTCAGGACGCTTCCCGGCCAAGGCCGTGGTCGGCGAGGCGGTCAGGGTCTCGGCGGACGTCTTCAAGGAGGGCCACGACCGCCTGGCGGGGAGGGTGCGCTGGCGGCCGGAGGGCGGGAAGTGGGCCGAGGCGCCCCTGCACGACCTGGGCAACGACCGGTTCATGGCGACCATGGAGCCCGCCACCCTGGGCCGCCACGAGGTGGTGGTGGAGGCCTGGACCGACGAGTGGGCGACCTGGCGTCATCGCGTCACCACCAAGCTCGGCGTGGGCGACGACGTCGAGCTCGAGCTGGAGGAGGGGGCACGCCTGCTGGCCGGACGGGCGATGCTGCTGCCCGAGGACGAGCGGGGGCCCCTCCTCGGCGCCGCACGGGCCGCCCGCAGCACGGGCCGCCCGGTCCCCGAGCGCCTGGCATCGGCCCTGGCCGAGGAGGTGGCGGCGGCGATGGCGGGACCCCTCGGTGCCCGGGACCTCACCGGGTCGGCCCCCACCCCCCTGTGGGTGGACCGGCCCCGGGCCCTGGTCGGGGCATGGTACGAGCTGTTCCCCCGATCGGAGGGGGGCCTGGCGGGGGCTGGAGAGCGGCTGCGGGCCGTGGCCGACATGGGCTTCGACGTGGTGTACCTCCCGCCCGTCCACCCCATCGGCGCCACGTGGCGCAAGGGCCGGGACAACGCCCTGGTGGCCGGCCCGGGCGACCCGGGCAGCCCCTGGGCGATCGGAGGGCCCGAGGGGGGCCACACAGAGGTGCACCCCGACCTGGGCACCCTCGACGACCTCGCCTCCTTCCTCGACCGGGCGTCCTCCCTCGGCCTCGAGGTGGCCCTGGACTACGCCCTCCAGTGCTCTCCCGACCACCCCTGGGTGCGGGACCATCCCGAGTGGTTCCACCACCGGCCGGACGGCTCGATCGCCTACGCCGAGAACCCGCCGAAGAAGTATCAGGACATCGTCCCCATCAACTTCTGGCCCGAGCGGGAGGCGGACCGGGCCGCCCTGTGGCAGGCGTGTCGCGACGTGCTCACCACCTGGATCGCCAGGGGGGTGCGGATCTACCGGGTGGACAACCCCCACACCAAGCCGATGGCGTTCTGGGCGTGGCTCATCCCGAGCGTCCAGGCCGAGCATCCCGACGTGGTCTTCCTGTCCGAGGCCTTCACCCGCCCCAAGGTCATGGCCAAGCTGGCCGAGGTGGGCTTCTCCCAGAGCTACACCTATTTCACCTGGCGGACCTCGGCGAGCGAGCTGCGTGCGTACGCGACCGAGCTGACCCAGGGGCCCCTCGCCGACTACTTCCGTCCCAGCTTCTGGCCGAACACGCCCGACATCCTCGCCGGCCCCCCCCGTCGGGGTCCCCGCCCCGCCTTCAAGTCCCGCCTGGTCCTCGCCGCTACCCTGGTGCCCTCCTATGGGCTCTACAGCGGGTACGAGTTGGAGGAGAACGAACCGGCGTCGGAGACCACCGAGGAGTACGCCCACTCGGAGAAGTACGAGATC
>DASQQH010000344.1:0-3103 GCA_035643555.1 Acidimicrobiales bacterium
CTGACATGGCCCTGCCCACCGCGCTCGAGATCGCCCGCCAGGCCCACCTGAAGCCCCTTCCGGACATCGCCAGCCAGCTGGGCATCGGCGAGCACCTCCTCGAGCCCTACGGGGAGGCCGTCGCCAAGATCAAGCTCCAGGCCATCTCCGAGCTCTCGGACCGCCCCCGGGCCAAGTACGTGGTGGTGTCGGGCATCACCCCCACCCCCCTCGGCGAGGGCAAGACCACCACCACCGTTGGCCTCGGCCAGGCCTTCTCCCACCTGGACAAGCTGGCGACCGTCGCCATCCGCCAGGCCTCGATGGGCCCCACCTTCGGCATCAAGGGGGGGGCGGCCGGCGGGGGCTACTCCCAGGTGGTGCCCTTCGAGACCCTGAACCTGCACCTGACCGGCGACGGCCATGCGGTCACCTCGGCCCACAACCTGCTGGCCGCCATGATCGACAACCACCTGGACAAGGGCAACGCGGCCGGCCTGGAGCCCCACGGGATCACCTGGCGCCGGGTGCTCGACGTCAACGACCGGGTGCTGCGCAACATCGTGGTGGGGCTCGGGACCAAGGCCGACGGCGTCCCCCGCCAGAGCGGCTTCGACATCACCGCGGCCTCCGAGGTCATGGCCATCCTGGCCCTCTCCACCTCCCTCGCCGACCTGCGGGCCCGCCTCGGGCGCATCGTCGTCGGCTACACCCCAGCGGGCGAGCCGGTGACCGCCGAGGACCTGAAGGCGGCGGGATCGATGGCGGTGCTCATGAGAGAGGCCATCAAGCCCAACCTGCTCCAGACCCTGGAGAACACCCCGGTCCTGGTCCACGCCGGGCCCTTTGGCAACATCGCCCACGGCAACTCCTCGGTGGTGGCCGACCAGATCGGCATCCGGGGCGGGGACTACCTGATCACCGAGGCGGGCTTCGGGGCCGACATGGGGGCCGAGCGGTTCTTCAACATCAAGTGCCGCACCTCGGGCCTCACCCCCGACGCGGCGGTGGTGGTCTGCACCGTCCGGGCGCTCAAGGCCCACTCGGGCCGCCACCGCATCGTGGCCGGGCGCCCCCTGCCAGAGGCCCTCCTCCAGGAGAACCCCGACGAGGTCCATGAGGGCGGGGCCAACCTCGCCAAGCAGCTCGACAACATCGCCCTGCACGGGGTGACCCCGGTGGTGGCCATCAACGCCTTCCCCACCGACCACCCCTCCGAGCACCGGGCCATTGCCGAGATCGCCGCGGCCAAGGGCGCCCGGTCCGCGGTGTGCACCAACTTCGCCGAGGGGGGCAAGGGGGCGATCGCCCTGGCCGAGGCCGTGGCCGAGGCCGCCGACGAGGCCTCCTCGTTCTCCTTTGCCTACCCGGGGGAGGCGTCCCTGCGAGAGAAGGTGGAGGCCATCGCCACCAAGGTCTACGGCGCCGACGGGGTCGACTACGCACCGGCGGCCACCCGCCAGCTCGCCACCTACGAGGCGGCCGGGTTCTCCCACCTGCCGGTGTGCATTGCCAAGACCCACCTGTCGATCTCCTCGGACCCGGCGCTCAAGGGGGCGCCCACGGGCTGGCGCCTCCCGGTGCGGGAGGCCCGGGCCTCGGTGGGGGCCGGGTTCATCTACCTCATCTGCGGGGACATCGCCACCATGCCGGGCCTCGGCTCGGACCCGGCGGCTGCCCACATGGACCTCGACGAGGCTGGCGAGATCGTCGGGCTGGCATGACCGGGGGCGGCGCCGGTGCCCCCGGCGGGTCGACCCTGCTGGACGGCAAGGCCGTGGCCGCCGGGATCCGTGCCCGGCTGGCCGCCGAGGTCGCCGCCGATGGCCGGGGAGGAGGCGGGACGCCACCGGCCACCCTGGCCACCGTGCTGGTGGGTGACGACCCGGCGAGCCACCGCTACGTCGCCAGCAAGGGGCGCCAGGCCCGGGCCGTGGGCCTGGGCGCCCGCCACGTGGGGCTGCCGGCCGCCGCCACCCAGGCCCAGGTGGAGGAGGCGGTCGCCGGGCTGGCCCGGGACCCCTCGGTGCACGGGATCCTGGTCCAGCTCCCCCTGCCCCCACACCTGGACCCCGCCCCGGTGCTGGACCTCCTCCCGCCGGACAAGGACGTGGACGGCCTCACCGAGACCAACCTGGGCCGTCTGGCGCTGGGCGATCCAGGCCACCGTCCCTGCACCCCGCGGGGGGTCATGGCCCTCCTCGACGCCTACCGGGTGCCCGTGACCGGCCGCCGGGCGGTGGTCGTGGGTCGGTCGCTGCTGGTCGGGCGACCCCTCACCCTGCTGCTGGCCGGGGCGGGGGCGGTGGTCACCCAGGCCCACTCGGGGACATCGGCGCTGGCCTCGGTCACCCGGGAGGCCGACCTCCTGGTCTCGGCCACCGGGTCACCCGGGGTGATCCGGGCCGGCCATGTGAGACCGGGGGCGACGGTGGTGGACGTGGGCATCTCCCGCACCGAGGCGGGCCTGGTGGGGGACGTCGCCTTCGCCGAGGTGGCCGAGGTCGCCGGCGCCCTGAGCCCGGTGCCCGGGGGCGTGGGGCCGATGACGGTGGCCTGCCTGCTGGAGAATACCCTGGAGGCCGCCAGGAGGCAGGGGGCGGCACCATGAGCGCGACCAGGATCGACGGTGAGGCCGTCGCCACCGAGCTCCGGGGGTGGGTGAGCGAGGAGGTGGCGGTCCTCCAGGCAGAGGGGGTCAGCCCCGGGCTGGCCACGGTGCTGGTGGGGGAGGACTACGCCGCCCGAGCCTACGAGGCCCGCCTCGCTCGCCTCGCCCGGGCGGTGGGCTGTTGGTACGTGGCCGAGGAGCTCCCGGCCGACGCCTGCCAGGCCGACGCCCTGGCCGTGGTGGGCAAGCTCAACGCCGACCCCCGGGTCTCGGGGGTCCTCGTCCTGCGCCCCCTGCCACCCCAGATCTCGGAGGTGGCGATGTACTCGATCCTCGATCCGGGCAAGGACATCGAGTCCATCCACCCCCTGAACGCCGGGCTCCTGGCGCTCGGGCGGCCCCGGTTCGTGCCCTCCACGCCCGCCTCCTGCTTCTGCCTCCTCGACGCCTACCTGCGCAGCTCGGGCCGGGACCCCGAGGCCTTCTACGCCCGCAGCACCCTGGTGAGCGTGG
>DASQQH010000345.1:0-2108 GCA_035643555.1 Acidimicrobiales bacterium
CGCGTCGGCGACCACCAGCTCCCCGGGCTCGACCTCCCGCACCACCTCCGCGCCGACCACGTCCAGCGCCGGGGTCTCCGACGCCAGGACCCAGCCGTCCCCCAGCCGCCCCAGGCACAGCGGGCGGAAGCCGTTGGGGTCCCGCACCCCGATCAGGGTGGTGGTGTCCATGGCGACGAACGAGTAGGCGCCGGCCAGGCGGGGGAGGACGGCGGTGAGGGCACGCACCAGGCCTCCCCCACCGTCGTGGCGCTCCTGGGCGGCCAGCTGGGCGGCCACCAGCTCGGCCACGAGGTCCGAGTCGGAGGTGGTGACCCCGGGGAGCATCCCCGCCTCCCGGGTCAGCTCGGCGGTGTTGGTGAGGTTGCCGTTGTGGCCCAGGGCGAAGTCGGTCGGCCCCACCGAGCGGTAGACGGGCTGGGCGTTGCGCCAGGTGCTCGACCCGGTGGTCGAGTACCGGGTGTGGCCGATGGCCAGCTGGCCGGGCAACCCGGACAGGGTCCGCTGGTCGAAGACGTTGGTGACCAGGCCCATGTCCTTCACCACGGTGACCGCCTCACCGTCGGAGACCGCCATCCCGGCCGACTCCTGCCCCCGGTGCTGCAGGGCGTAGAGACCGTCGAAGACCAGCTGGGCGACCGGGAGCTGGTCGGGGGCCGGTTGCCCATCCGGAACGAGCACCCCGAAGACCCCGCAGGCCTCCCGGGGGCGGTCGGTGCCGGTGCCCGTGGTCCCCGTCACCTCACGAGTCTCCCACAGCGGCGCCCCACACCCCAGCCTCCCCCGCACCGAGAAGGTACCCTCTGGCCCTGGTGATCGACCTCCATACCCACTCCACCGTGTCCGACGGTAGCGACCCACCGGCCGGTGTCGTCCGCCTGGCGGCGGCGGCCGGGTGCCGGGCGGTGGCCCTGACCGACCACGACCGCCTCGACGGGTTGGCCGAGGCCCGGGCGGAGGCGGCCCACCACGGGGTCGAGCTGGTCCCCGGCTGCGAGCTGTCGTGCGCCTGGTCCCCCGGCACCCTCCACCTCCTCGTCTACTTCGTGGAGACCGGTGAGGGGCCCCTGCAGGAGGAGCTGGTCCGCCTCCAGGTGGACCGCCACGAGCGCAACCTCGCCCTGGTCCGCCGGCTCCGCGAGCTCGGGGTGCCCATCACCGCCGAGGAGGTCGAGGCCGAGGCCGGGAACGGGGGGGTGGGGCGACCCCACGTGGCCGCCGTCCTGGTGGCCAAGGGGGTGACCAACTCCATCCAGGAGGCCTTCGACGGGTGGCTGGGCAAGGGCGCGCCGGCGTACATCCCCAAGGGCCGCCTGGAGCCGTCCCGGGCGATCCACCTGGCCCGCCGCTCGGGCGGGCTGCCCACCCTCGCCCACCCCCTCAGCCTGGGCCTGCCGCCCGAGCAGCTCCGGGAGGCGGTGGCCGAGCTGGCCGACGCCGGCCTGGTGGGGCTCGAGGCCTACTACGGGCGCTACGAGCCCGACGAGCGCGCCGCCCTGATCGCCATGGCCGAGGACCTGGGACTGGTGGCCACCGGGGGCTCGGACCACCACGGCCGGTACAAGCCGGGGCTCACGGTGGGCAGCGGCGCCGGGGACCTCGAGGTCCCGGACTCGGTCCTGGAGGCACTGGCCGCCCGCCGGGCCTGAGCCCCCGGAGGCCGCCTACCGGCTCCCCGGGCCCGCCTCGGTGGCCCGGAGGGCCCCGGGGATCGCCCCACGCCAGGCCGCCGTCACCTCCGCCAGGGACAGATCGACCAGGTCCCCGACCACCAGGCGGTCCCCACCGGCCCGGCCCAGCACCGACCAGGGCACCCCGGCGGCGTCGGCCGCGAGCCCCAGTGCCTCGGGATCCCGGGTGCACACCACCACCCGACTCGGGGCCTCCGAGAACAGCGCCGCGTGGGTGGCGACCCCGTGGGCCACCAGGCCCACCCCCGAGCGCACCGCCATCTCGGCCAGGGCCACCCCCAGGCCCCCCTCGGCCACGTCATGGACGCCGGCGACCAGCCCCGGCGACCCCGCCGGGGTGGCAACCACGGCCTCCACCAGGTCGGCGACCAGGGCGGCCAGGCGGTTGTGGGCCGCCAGGTCCAGGGGCGGCAGCTC
>DASQQH010000346.1:0-2184 GCA_035643555.1 Acidimicrobiales bacterium
GGCCCCGGAGGTCATGAAGGTCGACGGAGGGGTCACCGCCAACCGGCTGTGCATGCAACTCCAGGCCGACATCATGGGGGTGGCGGTGTCCAGGCCGGTCGTGGCCGAGACCACCGCCCTCGGCGCCGCCTACGCCGCGGGCCTGGCCGTGGGGTTCTGGGCGGACGAGGCGGCGCTGCGGGCGCAGTGGCAGGAGGCCGAGCGCTTCGAGCCCACCTGGCCCCCCGACCGCCGGGAGGCCGGCTACGCCGGATGGGCCGACGCCGTCCAGCGCAGCTTCGGGCTGGTGGCCCTGGAATGAGCCCCGGCCACCGCCCCCACCCCGGACCGGGTCGGTGTCCCCGCCCACGACAGGACCCCCGGGGGCGGTCCTCCCGCTCCCACGGGTCGCCGTGGCCCCCGGCTCAGTGGGTCCGGCGCCCCGGGCCCGTTGGGAGGCGAGGTGGGGGTCGGTACGGGTCCGGTGCCCCCAGGCGGGCCGCGTCGGCCGAGCGGTCGTCGGGTTGGGCCTCGGCCTCGCGCTCGGCGTGGACCTGGAGCCGGTAGCGCTCGAGCTCTGACGCCCTGGTCGCCTCGTCCCAGCCCAGCTCGGCGCCCATGAGCCCGGCCACGGCCTCGGCCGCCCTGAGGCCCCGGTCGGCGGCCTCGAAGGACAGCCTGGTCCGGCGGGCCAGGACGTCCTCCAGGTGCAGGGCCCCCTCATGGGTCACCGCGTGGACCACCTCGGCCCCCAGGTACTCGTCCCCCCCGGGCAGGGGCTCGGCGAGCTCGGGGCGGGCGTCGATCAGGTCCAGGAGCTCATGGAGGCAGGAGCCGTAGCGGCCGAGCAGGTGGTCGATCCGGGCCACGTGGAGGCCGCTCTGGGCCGCCAGGTGGAGCCGGTGGTTGCGCAGCGCCGGGTAGCCGTCGGCCCCGAGGAGAGGGACCTCGGCCGTGCACGAGGGGGGCACCGCCCCGGGGAGGCCCCCTGCCGCGGCGTCGATGGCGTCCCGGGCCATGACCCGGTAGGTGGTGAACTTGCCCCCGGCGACGACGACCAGACCGGGCACCGGCCGGGACACGGCGTGCCGGCGGCTCAGGTTGCTGGTGGAGGCCGACTCCCCGCCGAGCAGGGGGCGGAGCCCGGCGTAGACCCCCTCCACGTCGCTTCGGCCCACCGGGGTCCGCAGGACCGCGTTGAGGTGGCCCAGCAGGTAGTCGACGTCGGTCCGGCTGGCCGCCGGGTGGGCCTTGTCCAGGTTCCAGTCCGTGTCGGTGGTGCCGATGATCCAGTGCCTGCCCCAGGGGATGACGAACAGCACGCTGGTCTCGGTGCGCAGGATCAGCCCGGTGTCGAGGGAGATGCGGTCACGGGGGACCACGACATGGACCCCCTTGGAGGCCCGGACCTGGAAGCGGCCCCGGGCACCGCCCATCTGCTGGGTGTCGTCGGTCCACACGCCGGTGGCGTTGACCACCTGGCGGCCCCGCACCACCAGCTCCTGGTGGTTCTCGAGGTCGGTGGCCACCACCCCGGCCACGGTCCCCCCGACGTCGACAAAGCCGGTGGCCGCCACGCTGCGCGCCAGGACCGCCCCGTGGTGGGCGGCGCTGCGGGCGGCGGCGACCACGTAGCGGGCGTCGTCGGTCTGGGCGTCGTGGTACTGCACCGCGCCCACCAGGGCGTCCCGGCGGAGGCCGGGGGCGACCCGGAGGGCCTGATGGCGGCTGAGGTGGCGGTGGCGGGGGACGCTGCGGGCCCCGCCCAGGGCGTCGTAGAGGGCCAGACCGCTGCCCACATAGGCCCGCTCCCAGCCCCGGTGGCGCAGCGGGTAGAGGAAGGGGACCGGATGGACCAGGTGGGGGGCGAGCCGGGACAGGAGGAGGTGGCGCTCGGCGAGCGCCTCCCGGACCAGGGCCACGTCCAGCATCTCCAGGTACCGCAGCCCCCCGTGGACGAGCTTGCTGGACCGGCTGGAGGTGCCCGAGGCGAAGTCCCGGG
Organism: Acidimicrobiales bacterium; assembly: GCA_035643555.1. Classification (GTDB taxonomy): domain Bacteria; phylum Actinomycetota; class Acidimicrobiia; order Acidimicrobiales; family JAJPHD01; genus DASQQH01. The sequence continues at coordinate 1,982 of DASQQH010000346.1, forward strand.
CCTCGATGAGGGCCACGGTGAGGCCCCGGGTGGCGGCGTCGAGGGCGCAGCCCACCCCGGTGACGCCTCCCCCCACCACCACCACATCGAAGACCTCCCCGGCCATCCGGGCCAGGGCCGCCCCGCGCTGGTCGGGTGCCAGCCTCCCGGTGGCCGATCCCAGCCGGGAGGCGCCGCCCCTGGCCACCCGGGGGCCCCCGGGG
>DASQQH010000347.1:0-2400 GCA_035643555.1 Acidimicrobiales bacterium
CCCGCCGGTCGGGCCGGCCGTTCCCTCGGGGTCCTAGGATCGGCCCGTGCCCGCCCCGGTCCCGGCCATGACCATCAGGGAGGAACTGGCTGCCACCTGGGGGGGCACCCTCGAGGTGTGCGCCGACCTGACGGCCCCGGCCTGGGCGCGGTCCACCGACTGCCCGGGCTGGACCGTGCAGGACGTGGTGGCCCACCTCCTGGGCGCCGAGGCGCGCCTGGCGGGGCGGGAGGCGCCCCCCGAGGACGGCTCGCCTGACCCCCCCTACGTCCGCAACCCCCTGGGCCATGCCAACGAGGCGTGGGTGCGCGCCCGGCGCCACCGTCCCGGGGCGGAGGTGCTCGAGGAGTTCCGGACGGTGACGGGGGAGCGCCTGGCGGCGTTGGGCCGAACCACCCCCGAGGAGCTCTCGGCCTCGTCCTGGACGCCGGCGGGCACGGGCACCTACCGGGACCTGCTGCTCATCCGCATCTTCGACTCCTGGGTCCATGAGCAGGACATCCGCCGGGCGCTCGGTCGACCGGGCCATCTGGCCGGCCCGGTCGCCGAGCGGTGCCTGGACCAGGTCGAGGGGGTCCTGCCCTACGTGGTGGGCAAGAAGGCCCAGGCACCGGAGGGCTCCCGGGTGGCGGTGGAGGTCACCGGTCCCACGGTGCGCCACCTTGGCGTGGAGGTCGCCGGGGGGCGGGGGCGACCGACCGACGCGCCGGGGTCCCCGACCGTCCGCCTGGTGGGAGACTTCGAGGCCGTCATGGCCCTGGCCTGCGGCCGGTGGGAGGCGGCGCCCCTCCTGGCCGAGGGGCGCCTGGTGATCGAGGGGGACCGGGCCCTGGGGACCGCGGTGGCCGACCAGCTCAGCTTCGTCCCCTGACCCCCGGAGCGGTGCCCCGGGGGTCAGAGCGGCGCGTTGTCGTGTTTGCGGGCGACCAGGTGCTCCTGCTTGGTGGCCAGGGTGGCCAGGGCGTCGGCGACGGCCACCCGCGTCTCGGCCGGGTCGATGACGGCGTCCACCAGCCCCCGCTCGGCGGCCACCCAGGGGGTCAGGTAGGCGTCCCGGTACGCCGCCTCGCGCCGGGCCCGGGTCTGGTCGTCCTCCCGGCGGTAGAGGACCTGGGCGGCCCCCTGGGCCCCCATCACCGCCACCTCGGCACTCGGCCAGGCCAGGCACACATCGCTGCCCATGCCCCGGGAGTCCATGACGATGTAGGCCCCGCCGTAGGCCTTGCGCAGGATCACGGCCACCCGGGGCACCGTGGCCCGGGCGTAGGCGAAGGCCAGTTCGGCACCGTGGCGGATCATGCCGCGCCACTCAAGGTCCTTGCCGGGGAGGAACCCCGGGGTGTCCACCAGGGTCACCAGGGGCAGGTTGAAGGCGTCGCACCAGGCGACGAAGCGGGCGCCCTTCTGGGAGGCGGCAATGTCCAGGGTCCCGGCGAGGGTGCGGGGCTGGTTCGCAACCACCCCCACCGGGCGGCCCTCGACACGGGCCAGGGCGGTGACCACCTGGGGTGCCCACCGGGGGCGAAGCTCGACCAGGCGGCCGTCGTCGGCCAGGGACCGGGCGACCTCCCGCACGTCGTAGGAGCCCCGCTCGGAGTCCGGGAGGACCTCGCGCAGCTCGGGGGTGGGTCGGTCCGGGGGGTCGGTGGTGGGCGAGACCGGGGGTTCCTCGTCGGCGTTGGCCGGGAGGTGCGAGAGCACCTGTGCCACCAGCTCGATCGCCTGGTCCTCGTCGTCTGCCTGGAGGGCGCCGAGGCCGGTCCGGGTGGCGTGGACGCCCGGGCCCCCCAGGCCGTCCACGTCGACCTGGATGCCGGTGAACTGGGCCACCATGCCCGGCCCGGAGACGAAGGCGAAGGCCTCGGGGGTCATGACCACCAGGTCCGCCAGCCCGAGGAGGAGCGCCGGCCCCGACACGGCCGGTCCCACCATGGCCACGGCCACGGGCACCGCCCCCGAGCACGCCGAGAGGGCTCGTGCCGCCTGTCCCCAGCCGTGGAGGGCGGCGATCCCGTCGCCCACCTCGGCACCGCTGGTGGACAGGACGGCGACCAGGGGCACCCGGGCCTCGAGGGCGGCCCCGGCCGCGGCGGCCAGGGTGGGACCGTCCGGGGCGGTGAGGGCCCCCCGGTGGCGGGTGGGGTCGCTGCGGACCAGCACCACCTGTCGACCCCCCAGCTCCTCGACGGAGGCGTCGAGGCTCCCGGGGACCTGGGCCTGGAGGGACAGGGCGAGGGGAGAGGGAAGGGCCACGACCCGAGGTTAGGTGAGGGCCGCCAGGACATCGTTCCGCCGCGAACGACAGGACATCGTTCCGCTCTCCGAGGGCAGGTACCGCCACCACATCGTTCCGGGGGCTGAGGAGCTCCACCGCCAGGACATCGTTCCGCTTGGCTTCTC
>DASQQH010000348.1:0-4587 GCA_035643555.1 Acidimicrobiales bacterium
TGCAACGCCTCCCCCACCTCTTTCTCCGTGACCTCAAGTTCCAGGGCCAGCTCGGCGAGGGTGGGTGAGCGGCCATGGACCTGGGACAACCTGGATATCGCGGGCCCCAGGTTGAGAGTCAGCTCCTGTACACGCCGGGGCGGCCGCACCGTCCACCCCGCGTCCCGAATATAATGCTTGAGCTCTCCCCTGATCGTGTAGCTGGCGTAAGTGGTGAAATCGACGCCGCGATCCGGATCGAAGCGATCGACCGCCTTCAACAGGGCCACCGATGACACCTGCACCAGATCCTCGGGCGGAGGGTGCCGCTTGGCGAATCGGCCGGCCATGTTCGCCGCCAGCTCGAGGTGGTCCTCCACGATCTCTCGACGCAACCCGGGGTCACGGGTTCTCGAGAATTCTGCGAGCTTGTCGACGGGCGGCAGTCGCCGGATCATCAGGTCCCTTTCAGTGCAAGGCCCATATCGGGGGCGTTGGCAGGCTGGATCGACGGCGGGGGGCCGGCATATGTGCCGCGCAACCCGGTCGCGCATGGACCAGCCCGATACAACCGCCGGAGGCGGATGGCGAACGAGCAATCCGTACTGGAGGTCAGCTCATTCTGCTAGGTGGCACGCGGAGGTAGCATCTGGTCCCTCTCTGATGATCCCGCCCCTCTGATGTCACCCCGCAACGGGGGTTCCACCTGCTATACCCAGAACTCTGCGCGTCCTAACACCCTCACCTCGGGTCCCAAGAGGCGCAGCGTTGACCGTATCCCGAGACAGACAGCAGGGGCGGTGACCCTCGTCTCACAGGGATATCCAATGTATGAATCCTGCTCTGAAGGTGATGGACGTAACGTGCTCGGCAAGAGCGCAGGCAGTGGGGCCGGGCCCTATCGCGCTGGGCCGGAGAGGCGGCGCGGCCGGTGGGTGCGGCACGCCCATCAGCGGAGGCCGGAACGCCGCCCGGTGGGATCGACCCTCATCGTCCCGTGGGTGGCAGCCGCCACCGCGTGGGCGCCCGATCCAAGCAACCTCGCCGGCGGGCCCGGAGAGTGTCGCCGGAGCCTGGCGGACGGAGCCGGGTTCCCCTTGGTCCCTCAGTCTCCGGCGGTCTGGGCGAAGTACATCCTGTCCGAGGGTTCGCCGAGCGCCTCCCACGCCTTCCGCAGGGTCGGACCGGCGTCTCGCACCTGCACCCTGACCCCAGATTCGAGGTTGCCGAGGGCCTCCAGTACCCGGTGGTCGAGGAACTCGGCCCCGGATACGTCGATTGCCAGGTCGGAGTCCGTCGGGATGTGGGCGAGGACTCGTCGGAACTGATCGACCGAGAAGGGGTCGACAACGCCGATCAGTTTCATGGCACCCCGGCCGTCACTGAAGAGTTGGAAGCAGCATGGCGTACAGCCGTCGGTGAGCACCGGGTGGATGGCGGCGAGGTCGGCCACACGTTGCTCACTCACCCGTCTGGTGTCGATGGCGCACACGCCCAGGACCGGGTTCGTGGCGTGGAAGCGGTCGGCCAGGTATTCCCAGGTCATCCATCCTGCGAAGTGTTTCTCGCTCCCGCTGACAAAGGCGGTGGCGTCGGCGACAACGCGGAGCCCCTCGTATCCTGCGGCGAGGGTCTCGTCCAGCATCTGGGTGAAGGTCGCCAGACGGTCCATCGGGTCGAACGCGGCGCCCCGGTAGATGGCGTCCACACTCATCAACTGGAGGTGGCCCCTGTCCAGCAGGCGATCGACGTCTTCGAGCCCTTCTAGGCGCTGGGGATCGGGGTCGTCGACCACATAGACCAGACGCTCGCCACCACTGGCGGCGAAGACGGACACGGCCAGGCGGTCCAGGTCCTGGGGCCCATCGACCCACGACACCACGTGGTCGTGGAGGAAAAGGGCTCGGAGGTCACCTGAGACCACGTGCCTCCGCTGGGGGTCGCAGGACATCGGGCTACTTTCGGAGGTCGACCCACACCATCTTGCCCCCACGATCGGCATCCACGCCCCAGCCGGCCGAGAGGGCAGAGACGATCCAGAGACCATGTGCTATCTCGACCGGGAGCCCGAGCCCCTCCCTGGGCCGACCGGCCACGGCCTCGTCGCTCACCGTCACACGGATCCCGGTGGGGAAAACTGAGAGGGTGACGGTGAAGGGGGAGCGGGCGTGGCGGATGGCATTGGTCGCCAACTCGCTCACCACGAGTGCAACGTCCTCGGCGACCCCACCCAGTCCTGCGTTGACCAGGGTGGCCACCGCGAAGCGCCGGGCGGCCCGGCACCCACCCGCCGAGCTTGGGAAGGCCCTCGTGGCGAGACCCCGGCCCCTGTTGGGGACCGGTGGGGAAAGGAGTGTCGCCACCCCGGCCGAGTGGCACGAGCAAAGGCCCTCGAGGTCGGCCTCGTTCGCCATGGCTTCCGTCGGGTACGCGCACAGCCCCGACAGTGGCCTTCTCAACGCGAGGCGGGGCAGGAGGTCCTCCACGGCCCGCTCCACCGCCCAGGTGGCCTCCACCTGGCCGGTGGCCCACAGGGCGGCGACGACCTCGCCCATTGCGGCCACCCGTCCGGTGCCGACGGGAAGATCGCCAAAGACCTCGCCCAACAGTGACGCGAAGGCCCGGCCCTTGTCGTCGACGTCCACGAGGTGGGTCATCACCTCCTCCACGTCGAGGGAGCGGTAGCGCCCCTGACGCTCGGCCTCGGCCAGGTCTACCCCGATCTGGTCGATCCACCCCTCGAAGAGCGACCGGTGGGCCGAGGTCGCCAGCACCACCGCGATCCCTCCTTCAGCCAAGGCTTCGGCGAGGAAGGGGCCGCAGGCATGGACAAGGGCCGGCTCGTCCGTGTACAGCACCGCATGGTGCGAGGGAAGGATCCCAGCCTGGTGGTCTCGTGGCGCGCTGGGCACCATCCGCTTTTCCCGATCCCCGAAGTCGAACTTGGAAAGCAATCGTACCGCGCCTCCGACAGGTGCAAACTTCCCTCCATGTGGCAAGCGGGTCACGGATTCGGTCTGACCTCTCCCGGGTCAACGCCTTGGAGGGCGAGGTCCTCTCTCCGAAGGCGGCCGAGGCACCCGATCTCCTCGCCTTGGTCGCCGGCCAGGACACCGGGGAGGGGGAAGACGGGGTGTTTTCCGGATCAGGAGGGGGTGGCCACGGACCGGGTCGGTCTCGGCGGTGGACCCAAAGCCCAGACACCGCCACGAGTCGAACCGTTGCCGCTTCTGAGGGCTACAAGGCACACCTAGTGTGGACCTCAGACTCGGAACGTATCGAGGAGGTGGCGGCCACCCCGGCCAACGTTGCCGACGGGGAGCCAGAGCCGGGTTGGTCTCGGCCCACGCCGGGGCTGACGACCCCCCGGGGTCGTGGGGGACGCCGCCTACGGGGATGGAGCCACCGGGGCGGCCCTGGCGGCCCTGGGCTCTCCGGTCATGGTCAGGGGTCCCCCCGGCGCCCAACGCAGGGGGCCACACCAAGGACCGCTTCTCGATCGACACCAGGCGAACATGGCTACCTGCCCCGCCGGGCACACCGTCGCCATCCGGTTCACCAGGGTCGGTGGGGCTGGGCCAGCTTCGGGCCCGGTCCCCTGGGGGAGTTCGACACCACGTCACCCAGGGGGAGGACCGTCGTCGTCTATCCCCACGAGGACACTGAGCCACCGCCCGGGCCGACCAGGCGACCCCGCCTGGCAGGCCACCTACGGGGCCTCCCGGCCCACCGTCGAGCGCAACGTGGCCCACCTGGTGCGCCGGCGCTTCGGCGGACACCGGGGCCGGACCCGGGGCCTTGTCCGGGTGGCGACCGATCCGTGGGGACCAGGGTCGGCGCCATCAACTGGGCCCGCCTCGCCACCCTGGGCCTGCACCACGGCGGCGGGACCTGGGTGCTCGAGGTCACCTGAACCCGGCGGTGGCCTCCACTCCCTCGAGCGGGCATCCCTTCTCCCCGCTGTCACGCTGTCCCCGCCCCGGATGCCACCGGTCCGTGCCCAGCCCCGGATGGAAACCACCCCCCGCCGACCCGACGGGGCCTCCCACTGCGGCGTCCTCCTTGGCCGGCGCGGCGCCTGGGCGCGTCGGCCCGGGGCCCCCGGCGGGCGCCCCGGGCCCAGCCATGGGCGTCAGCGGGCCATGCCCCGGGCCACCGCCTCGATCAGGTAGGGGCGTAGCTCCCCGGCAGGGATGATGCGGTGCACGGACCCCACGTCCTGGGCGCGCTGAACCGTGTGGATGCGGTCGAACTCCTCGGCCACCTCGGCCTGCTTCTCGGTCCGCACCGCGGCGCGGACGTCCTGGGCCTCGGCCCGGAGGCGGGCCACGTCCTCCGCCTCGGCCTGATCGAGGCTCCGGTTCAGGGCCGCGACCCGCTCGTCGGCCTCAACTCGCTTCTCCACCTCGCCCACGAAGACCACCGCCGCGGCCGGCCCGCCCCCGATCACCGAGGCGTACGAGCCGTCCACGGCCGCCACCTCCATATCCTCGTTGAGGAACGCCGAGAAGACCACGAAGGCCCCGCCGTGGTAGCGGGACACCACGCAGAAGACGATGGGCCCGTCGAAGTTGACCACCGCCCGGCCGATCTCGGCGCCGAACTCAA
>DASQQH010000349.1:0-5703 GCA_035643555.1 Acidimicrobiales bacterium
GCCCGCAGGCGCCCATCAGATCGCGGCGCTGGTGCCAGCCAAGCTCCTCATGCCGCAGGCGACGATGCCGGGCGCGCGCGTCAATGCCTTCATCAAGCTTGTCGACGCCACCGGCGGCCCAGCAGGAAGAACGCGACGAAGACCCCGATGGGCCACAGGGCACCCAGCACCGCCATGGTGTGGGTGGACTGGTAGCCCCACACCGCCCAGATGATGTTGGCCACAACGGCGTAGATGGAGACCCGGCCCTTGTTGGGCAGGTTCACCACACTGGGGGTTCCGAAACCCGCTCCCACAGCCTGGTTGTTGAAAAATTGATGGATGACGAAGGGGACGAGAGGCGCCAGCGCTGTCACGATGAACACGTCAGTGATCGCCCACCCCAACGCCAGGCGTTGGAACTTCTGGCGATCCGCCCGCCGGTTCCATGCGTAGCCCAGGAACACCACCTGCTGGACGAACACCTGGAAGAGACCGAAGTACTCGGTCCAGCCCAGAGCGGCACTCGACACCGCGAACAGGGCCCAGTCGTACCATCTGCCGAAGCGCAGTGCACGAGCCTGTCCCCACGCCGCGAGGAGGGCCAGCAGCATGAACAGGGAGTACATGCGGACTGACTGGGAATACCACACGAGGAGTGGGGCAACGGTGAAGAAGATCGCGGCCACGACGCCCGTGCGCCGGTCCCAGATATCTCGCCCGGCCGCATAGGACACCGGGATGGCGAGCGCCCCGAAGAGTATGGACGGCACTCGCATGATGGTGGAACTGGTGGTCCCCGCCGCTCGTATGGTGAGCCACAAGAAGGAAAAGTAGAGCGGGGGGTGGACATCGTGGTTGTACAGGTTCTGGATCATCGCCCAGAAGGGCATGCTGGCCTGCCGGATGCTGCTGGCCTCGTCGATCCAGATTCCCCGAGGGATGACGCTGCGAATAGCTAGCCCAGCGAGGGTCAACGCGGTCACAAGCAGGAGGATGTCGCTCGGTCGTGTCGCGGACCTGATCCTGTGGCGCCCTTGGCGACGCCAAGGGGCATCAGCCGAGACCAGGCCAGCGCGGCTTCGAGGCTGTGCTGGGGGTCGGGCGATCGTGAGGTCAGCCATGCTGGCCGCCGAGTGCGGGCGCCTCGTCAGCAGCCTTGCTTTCGTCCGGTGACGGAGTCGGAGAGACGCTAGGTGCCACGCGGGCCACGAGCACGACTGCCCGTGCTCCGCTTGTGGCTGGAGAGGTCGCCAGGCCTCGGTCCGTGGCGACCGTACGAAGGCAGCCGGCGGCACCCCCCGAGAGTGGCCGTGCGGATCGTGACGTCCTGTGTGGCACGGCGTGCCACCGCGCTCGCGCGCGGCGGGAGTTCCGTCCAACCGGTCCTGGACCACTTCTGGCAACGTGTGCCTCCGAGGGCACGCGCGACGACAGACAGACGCAAAGGGACAACCCCACCACCTTCGTTCGAGGGACCCGCCGCTCACTTGCAGGGCATCAAGTGTCTATTCCACCCTGAGTGACCTGTCAAGGATGCCATCACACAACGGTCATGACATCTGTGATGCTTCACATGTGAAGAACATTGCAGGCTGGTCCAGCCTGTGGCAGGGCTACCGAGGGCGTGAGGGCTTCGCACAGCTGTACGCACACCAGTGCTCCCCCAGTCGTGTACCGTGTAGCGGTGACCACCACTGAGGAGGATGCCGGCCTAGGAGGTCGGCTACGGACTCTGCGCGAAGCCCGTGGCCTGAGTCAGGAACGCCTGGCCGCGCGAGCGGGGGTATCGACCGCCACGGTCAGGCGAACCGAGTTGCACCAGTACGAACCGACGCTGTCCAGCCTGCGGGCCATCGCAAGGGCCTTGGACGTGTCACTGTCGGCGCTGGTCGACGCTGAGGAATCAGCCTGAGGAAGGCTGACCGGTGGTGACCCCTCGGGCACCACGCCATGCCCCTGCCGTCCAGGCCGACCGGGGCCCTTCCTGGTCCGTGGAGCAGGGCGAGAACCGTGGGAGGACGGTGCAGCTGGCCTGGCAAAGCGGATCGGCCAGCCTGGGCCGTACCCGCCACGAGCACGCCCCCGGTTGGGCTTGAGACCCCCATGCTGGGGCCGTCCTGGATCAGATCGGGCCCGCCCGATCTGAAGGGGGTAAGCGGGGACCGGAACGGCGATCTCCCCCGCCGCCGAGGTCCCCGACGCCCAGGGGCGCAGCCTCGACCAGTGTCACCGGCTCCGGGTGCGGCGGCGTCGCTGGCCGCGTGATCGCCACCTGGCCCTCCGGGCCAGGCCAGGGAGACCCGCCTCGTGCCGGGGCTCACCTCGAGCCCCGGGACCCACCCCAAAGTCGCTGCCGAGGTGGAGGTCGCGGCGGTGGCGCCACGCCGTTGTGGAGGACGACCCAGTGCCAGGGAAAGCCGGGACGAGCCTGTCACCCGGCCGGCGAGACCACCGCCGCCACCCCCGTCGACCTCCGGGGTGCCACTGAGCCACCCGCCACGGGGAACCTCGGCGCTGGTCTCCGATGTCTGCAGATGCGCAGGTCGCCGGACCCGTCTCCAGGGTGGAAGGCAGGTCGCCCAGCTGGTCGGGTGGGGCCTACGGATTGAGCGCCACGTCGACCTGGACCACGCGATCACAGGCCCGCATCAAGGTGAGCAGGACCGAGAGCGGGGGCCCCTGCAGGCTGGCAGCGACCGGGGAACGGCCTCCGTCGCCCCCGAAGGTGTCCCCCAGGGCCTCCACCGCCCGGGCCTGGGCCAGAAGCAGCGGGTCACAGGAGAAGCCCTCATGGTCCCAGTGGGCCATGACAGACCGCCCATCCACCACCGCCTCCAAGGTGAAGCCCCGGGTCGGCGAGGTAGGGGCATCCTCAGCGTGGCGGCCCCGGCCAGTGGACTGGTCCACCCCCGCGGCGACCCCAGTGTCCAGGGGCCGCTCGGCCGGGGGTGCCGACGCCCGACGCCGCTGCTGCGACCTGGTCAGGAGCCCGACGGCGTCGTCGACCTCGGTGACCGCCCGCTGGCACCGCGCCCGGGCGTCCCGGTGGAGATGCTCCGACCGCCGGCGGACCTCCCGGGCATATGCCAGCGGACCGGTCGACACCTCGTACCTCCCTCGCATCCCGGAGCGGGCCCCGGGGAGTGCCCAGCCCCTCCCACCGGCACCACTCGCTCGTTCCATCGACCAGGCTAGGCGTGGCGCGCCGCACCCGCCAACAGCGGCCAGCACCTGGGCACCGACGAGCCCGCAGCGAGCAGGCCGACGACGGGGACACCCTCTTGATCGCCCCCCCGCCGGTCGCAGAGGACCCCGTGCCGGGACGGTCCGCACCCGCTGCCACGGCCAGGTGAGCACCGGCGCCGGTGGGCAGGAGCGATGCGACCGGCGCATCGAGCTCCCCCACGGTCGGGCAGGGTGGTTGTTCCGCCACAGGGTGGGCACGACCCACTGATCGTGCAACGGTGGCCCGGGACGCCGGTGCGGCGAGGAACACCGGCGTCCCAGGCTCTCCCGGGCCGACCGGGACGATGGTCCCCCATCGGGGGTCACCGGCCGCAGCGGTTCCGCCATGGCCGCCACGGCCTCCTGGCTCGGCCTGGCCCTCCCCACAGGCGGGTCAGTGGGAACCGCCGTCGGGTGGCCACACCAGCGGCCTGGGGCCCGCAGAGCCTTCGAGGAGCCACCGTGGCGCTCGGCGAGCTCGCCCAGGGTCCGTGCTGGTGCCGGTCCACCCGGTGGCCACGCCGCACATCCGTGCGCTCGAGCCCCGGGTGTGAACACACGAGCCCGGTGTGGGACGGAGGGCCACGGTGTCGTGCTCCCTGCTCGGCCCACCGGGGAGGTCGTCCGTGGCCCGGACGGCGGGGACAACGGCTCAGCCAGGCGACGACATCGGTCCCTCGGCTCGGGGCGTGGTCCGGCGGGCGAGTGCGAGGTGGTAGGCGAGCAGGAGGGAGACCAGCACGGCGATGGCCACCACGGCCCCGGGCAGGGTGATCAGCCGCGCCGCCGGGGCGGCCAGGACCACCAGCACCGCAGCGGCGACGACGACGGCGATGGCGGGCTCATCCCGGCTCACCAGGGTCAGGAGCCCGAGCACGACCAGGAACACCGCCACCGGGACCGCCACGGTGTACGCGGCGAACACCGGGGACACCGACGCGTGGTGCCCGAGGGAGTCGATCACCACCGACAGCCCGGCGCCGAGTGCTGCGACCGCGGCGAAGATCAGGTAATGGCCGTACCCCCAGACCAGGGTCATCCCGAACGACCCGCCCCGACGCTCCCAGGTCGAGTGCTTGAAGTAGGACCACCACAGCCCGAACACCAGCACCAGACCGCCCGTCGCGGCCACAAGCAGCCGGGCCGACGGGCCCCCGGCGGCCACGGCCTGGGCCACCGCGGCCGTGGTGGCCGCCAGCACCTCGCCGAGCACGATGATGGTGAACAGCCCATAGCGCTCGGTGATGTGGCCGGGATGCCAGGAGGTGAACCCGCCGGAGAGCTCTGCCCAGGGCGGAACGGCGAGCTCGGCCGCCACCAGCATGGCGAGCCCGGCGGTACCGGCCAGGCCCCCCAACCACAGCCATCCGATCCAGCACCCCTGGACGACGGTGACCCCGGCGGCGTACCGCAGGGTGCAGGCGCGGCCTTCCTGGTGGTCGTGGGCGGCCCGGAGCCACTGGCCGACCATCGCCAGGCGCATGATCACGTAGCCGACCACCATGGTGGTGAAGTCGAAGTGGTCGAACGCGGCGGGGATCCCGACGGCCAGCACCAGGACGCCACCCATCTGCACCAGGGTCAGCACCCGGTAGGGCACGTCGTCGGTGTCGTAGGCGGAGGCGAACCAGGTGAAGTTCATCCACGCCCACCAGATCCCGAAGAAGACAATGGCGTAGGCCGCCAGGGCGTGGCCCACCTGGCCGGCCCCGAGGGCGTGGTGGAGCTGGACCCCCGCCTGGGCCACGGCCACCACGAAGGTCAGATCGAAGAGCAGCTCCAGGGGGGTGGACGCACGGTGCTCCTCGCGTGGATCGCGGGCGGTCATCCGCCGCCGCCACGGGGGCAGGGGCTGACTTGCCTCACCCACCGGGGCAAGCCCGAGGAACGCCCCCCGACCGGCACCGAGCCCCGGAGGGGACCTCAGCTCGCCCGCCGGCCACGCCCGCCCACCTGGGCGAAACCGCCCCGTCCGGCCCCTGCATCGAGGGGAACGTAGCCGCGCTCGGCTCGGACCATCCACCGACCGCGGCCTCCTCGTGGGCGACGGAGGTGGCGAGGCCCCGGCCGAACGTGTTCCCCCGTGGAGCAAGCGCCGTCCAGCTCGGCCGTGGCACCCGGCTCGACCCTGTCCTGCGCGCCGCCGGCAGGCTCCTCGCTCACCCCGGGTCCAGGGTGTCGCCAGGGCGGTGGCGGCATGTCACGCCAGAAGGGGTGATGGGCCTGGACCTCTCCCCCTGCCACGACCCAGGCCCCGGATCCACCCTTCGGGGCCACCCGGTGGCTGCCGGTCCTGTCGTTTGCGGTGGTGACACCCACCCCGAGGTCGGACCACGGCGGTGCGCGAGCCGGACCAGGACCACGACATCGCCCACCGGGCGACCGACCGCGTCGGAACGGACCTCCACGCCCGGATGCCGTGGGACGGACGGCCCGACCTCGCCGAGGCCCCGAGGACGGTTGGAGGGTGGTGGCTGCGGACGACCGTGAGCTGGG
>DASQQH010000350.1:0-3167 GCA_035643555.1 Acidimicrobiales bacterium
GGCCCGGTCGGCCCGCAAGCGGGCCGACCGGGACGGGCGCCTGGCGGTGTTCGTGGGGGTCGACGGGCAGCCGGCGGGGGCGATCCTGCTCGAGGACCAGGTCCGCACCGACGCCGCCCGCATGGTGCGCCGGCTCCGCGCCGCCGGCGCCGAGCGGGTGGTGATGGTCACCGGCGACCGCCCCGAGGTGGCCGCCGCCATCGGCGCCGCCCTGGGCCTTGACGAGGTGCTGGCCGACCGGACCCCGGCGGAGAAGGTGGACGCCGTCCGCCTGGCCCGGCGCCTCGGGACCACGGCCATGGTGGGGGACGGCATCAACGACGCCCCCGCCCTGGCCCTGGCCGACGTGGGGGTGGCGATCGGGGGCCGGGCCACGGCCGCCGCCGAGGCGGCGGACGTGGTGCTCTCGGTGGACCGGCTGGACCGCCTGGGGGAGGCCATGGCCATCGCCCGCCGGAGCAAGCGGATCGCCACCCAGAGCATGGCGGTGGGGATCGGGCTCTCCCTGGCGGCGATGGTGGTGGCCGCCGCCGGCCTGCTCCCCGCCACGTTCGGCGCGCTCACCCAGGAGGCCATCGACGTGGTGGCCATCCTCAACGCCCTGCGGGCCATGCGGCCCGTGGCCCCCGCGGGCGCCCTGGATGCCGAGGCCGCCGAGCTCGGCCGACGGTTCCGTGACCAGCACGCCGGGCTCCGGCCCGGGATCGAGGCGCTCCGCCTCGCCGCCGACGATCTGGGCTCGGTGCCCCCGGCGACGGCGATGGCCGCCGTTCGCCGGGCCCAGGACTTCCTGGTGGGGGAGCTGGCCCCCCACGAGGAGGCCGAGGACCGCCAGCTGTACCCGGCCCTGGACCGCTCCCTGGGGACCACCGAGGCCACGGCGACGATGAGCCGGGCCCATGCGGAGATCATCCACCTGATCGACGCCCTCGCTCGCCAGCTGGCCGACATCGAGGAGGACGACCCCACCGACGAGGAGGTGCGTGAGCTCCGCCGGACCCTCTACGGCCTGGAGGCGGTCCTCCGCCTCCACTTCGCCCAGGAGGACGAGGCCTACTTCTCCCTCGTCGAGGAGGAGCCCCCCTCCCCCGGCCACCACGGTCCGGCGGCGCTCCCGTCCCGGACGACCCGGTAGCGGTGGGCGCCCCGGCGACGCTCTCGGGGCTCAGCCGGGCCGAGGTGGAGGAGCGGCGACTGGCGGGGCGGACCAACCGGGCGCCGCCCGACACCGCCCGCACCCTGGCCCAGATCCTGCGGGCCAACGTGGCCACCCGGTTCAACGCCCTCCTGGGCGCCCTGGTGGCGGTGGTGCTGGTGGTCGGGCCCCTCCAGGACACCGTGTTCGGCCTGGTCCCCCTGGCGAACACCCTCATCGGGGTGGCCCAGGAGCTGCGGGCCAAGGTGACCCTGGAGCGCCTGGCCGTGCTGACCTCCCCTCGGGCCCAGGTCCTCCGGGACGGGGTGGTCGACGAGATCCCCGGTGAGGACCTGGTGGTGGACGACGTGGTGGCCCTCGGCCCGGGGGACCAGCTCCTGGTCGACGGGGAGGTCCTGTGGGCCGCCGGGCTGGAGGTCGACGAGTCCCTCATCACCGGCGAGTCGGAGCCGGTCACCAAGGACACTGCCGATCACCTGTACTCGGGGAGCTTCGTCACCGCCGGTACGGGGGGCGCCCGGGCGACCGCCGTGGGGCCCGACGCCTACGCTGCCACCCTCGCCGCCGGGGCCCGGCGGTTCGCCCTGGTGCGCTCCGAGCTGCAGGGGGGCATCAACCGGATCCTGCGGGTGGTCACCTGGCTCATGGTGCCGGCCGGGGCGCTGCTGGTGTGGGGCCAGTTCGCCACCGAGCGCACGGACCTGGCCGCCGCCGTCAGGGGAGCGGTGGCGGGGGTGGCGGCGATGATCCCCGAGGGGCTGGTCCTGCTCGCCAGCGTGGCCTTCGCCATGGGTGCCCTCCGGTTGGCCCGGCGCCGGGTGCTGGTCCAGGAGCTGCCGGCGCTGGAGGGCCTGGCCCGGGTGGACACCCTATGCCTGGACAAGACCGGGACCCTCACCGACGGCACCCTGTCGGTCCGGGCGGTCGTGCCCGTAGGGTCCGCCGACCCGTTCACCGTGTGGACGGCCCTGGCCTCGCTGGGGGCGGCCGATCCCCGACCGAACGCCACCATGGGGGGGATCGTCACCGCCTGTCGGGAGGTCGGCCCGCGGTGGCGGGCGGTGTCGGTGCTCCCGTTCTCCTCGGCTCGCAGGTGGGGGGGCGCGGTGTTCGCCGAGGGCGGGACCTGGGTGCTGGGCGCCCCCGACGTGCTCCTGGCCGGGGACGACCCCGTCCGGGCCATGGTCGCTCCCCGGGTGGCGGGGGGCGAGCGGGTCCTGGTGCTGTGCCGATCCGGGACCCCGCTGGCGGGGGATCCCCGGCCGGGCGACCTGTCGCCCGCCGCGGTGGTGAGCCTGGGCGAGGCGCTCCGCCCCCGGGCGCCCGAGACGGTGCGCTACCTGGCCGACCAGGGGGTGGCCCTCAAGGTCCTCTCGGGCGACCACCCCGCCACGGTGGCCGCGGTGGCCCGGGAGGCGGGGCTGGCGGGCACCGAGGGGGCCCTGGACGCCCGGGACCTGCCGGGCGACCCCGGCGCCCTCGCCGACGCCCTCGAGGCCGCCACCGTCGTGGGGCGCGTCCCTCCCCAGGGCAAGGCCGCCATGGTGGCCGCCCTGCGCGGCCGGGGCCACGTGGTGGCCATGACCGGGGACGGGGTCAACGACGTCCTGGCCCTGAAGGAGGCCGATCTGGGGATCGCCATGGGGGCCGGGAGCCCCGCCAGCCGGGCCGTGGCCCGTGTGGTCCTGGTGGACAACGACTTCGCGGGGTTCCCCCCGGTCCTGGCCGAGGGCCGCAGGGTCATCGCCAACATCGAGCGGGTGGCGAGCCTGTTCCTCACCAAGACGGTCTACGCCCTGGTGTTCGCCGTGGTGGTGGGCCTCGCGGCCATGCCCTACCCCTTCTACCCCCGTCACCTGACGATCGTGAGCGGCCTCACCATCGGCCTCCCGGCCCTCGTCCTGGCCCTCGAGCCCAACGCGGCCCGGGCGGGGGGTGGGTTCCTCGCCTGGGTGGCCCGGCGGGCGGTGCCGGCGGGCCTGGTGGCGGCGGGTGCCACCCTGACCGCCTA
>DASQQH010000351.1:0-2415 GCA_035643555.1 Acidimicrobiales bacterium
CAAGACCATGGCGCGCCTCGCCCCCGAGGCCCTGTCCCGCCCCCGTTGGCTCCTCGAGTACGCCCGCACCGGCCACGTCCCGTCCCTCACCACCCCGAACCTGGCGATGTCGGGGGAGGAGGCGCCCAGCTTCTTCGGCGCCTACGGCGCCTGGATGCAGACCCCCCCACCCACCTGGGAGGACGTGGCGTGGCTCCGCCAGCAGTGGGACGGGCCGTTCATGCTCAAGGGCGTCATGCGGGTGGACGACGCCAGACGGGCGGTCGACGCCGGGGTCACCGCCATCTCGGTCTCGAACCACGGCGGGAACAACCTGGACGGCACGCCCGCCACCATCCGCGCCCTCCCGGCGATCGCCGAGGCGGTCGGTGACCAGGTGGAGGTCCTCCTCGATGGCGGCGTCCGACGGGGCGGCGACGTGGTCAAGGCCCTGGCCCTCGGGGCCCGGGCCGTCATGGTGGGGCGCGCCTACCTCTGGGGCCTGGCCGCCAGCGGGCAGGCCGGGGTGGAGAACGTGGTCGACATCCTGCGCAGCGGTATCGACTCCGCCCTGCTGGGTCTGGGGCACAGCTCGATCCACGACCTGTCCCCCGCCGACCTCGTCGTCCCCCCCGGGTTCACCCGCAGACTGGGGGAGCCCGCGCCGGCGCCGATCGCCTAGCACACCGTCGCCACCCCCGTGCGGCCATCCCTTTGCCGAGCGGGGCGGTACAGCCCGGGCGTAGGGTGCCCGGCCGGCCACGGCCCCATCGCCAGGCGGCCGGGCGCCGGGCTCGACCCACCGCGGCGCCCGGACAGCGGGGTGGTCGACCCCAGGGCACCCGGGGCATGCAGGGCCCCGGCCCGGTCTGCCAGGGGATCCTCCACGCCGCCGGAGATCTCCTGCGACCCGCATCGAGGCGAACCGGCACCCCGCCGTCTGGGACGTCCCCAGCCTGGTCGAGGGCTCCGGGAGCCGCCCTCGGCGATCCGGCCAGGGTCCCTGCGTCCGTTGCGACGCCGGACGGCTACGCCGAGACCAGCGGGAACGGCACCACCGGCGGGACGGCCGGTTCCCCGGCACACACACGCCCGTCCCCCGATGGACTACCGCCCCGGCCGGTTTGTGACCCACCCAGGGCCATCATCCGCGAGACCCCGGGAGCTGTCTCTCCCTGCGCCTGGCCCTGCCCAGCGTCCCCCCCGCCCAGGTCCCCCGGCCCGAGGTCCGGGCCAGGCGGGGCGGCACGGTCACGGCCGTTCCCGCCCGAAGGTGACCCCGTAGGTGCGCCCCATCCAGTCCTGCTCCTCAGGGCCGAGGACCCGGGCACCCCCGAGGCCCTCGGCCAGATGGGCGATCTCGGCCACCCACTCCACCTGGGCGGCCACCAGGTAGGCGTCCTCCACCGTCTCCCCGATCGCCACCACGCCGTGGTTGGCCAACAGGACCGCCCTGCTCCCCGGTTGGCGCCCGAAGGCCCGAAGGGCGGCCTCGGCCAGCTCCGGACTGCCGGGCGCGGCGTAGGGATCGGTGACAAGGATGCGCTCGGCCCGGGACCCCAGGTTCTCGTTGCAGACGAAGGGGAGGTCTCGGCGAGCCACGGCGAAGGCCGCCGCGTAGCGGGAGTGGGTGTGGACGATCGCGCCCACGCCCTCCAGGCCGCGCATGACCCCCAGGTGCAGCGGCATCTCCGAGGTGGGCTTGAGCTCCCCCTCGACGCCGCCGTCGGTGAGGCCCACGACCGGGTGGTCCCCGGCATCCAGATACTCGTAGGGAACGCCGCCGGCCGACACCACCATGGTCTCCCCGAGGCGGACGCTCACGTTGCCCGCCG
The DNA here is from genome assembly GCA_035643555.1 of Acidimicrobiales bacterium. Lineage (GTDB taxonomy): Bacteria > Actinomycetota > Acidimicrobiia > Acidimicrobiales > JAJPHD01 > DASQQH01. Next base: position 1,815 of record DASQQH010000351.1, read on the forward strand.
ACCCGGTCACCAGGCCGTCGGCGACCATCCGCGCACAGACCCGTTGGACCGCCTCCCTGGCGGCGGCGATCGAGGAGGGAGCGCCGGGAGGCCTACGCATCTGTCCTGGCTCCCGGTCCCATGCCCCCCAGGTTGTCCCACCTTCGCCCCGCTCGACCACCGCGGCGGCGTCGTGGCCTGAGCGCCGGTCAACGCTTCCGGGGTCGGGATCGAGGGCCGGGTCGACCCGCACCCCGCCCAACGCCGGCCCAGGTCCACAAAGGGCGTCCATCCACACCGCGGCCGCCCCAGGATGTCGCCCTCGGCCCGGGGCGCGGCGAGGACCGCCCGGTGAAGGACGAGGGCCTCGGCGGTTGCCGCCAGGACGTTCATGACCGAGGAGCTCGGGGCCGGCACCGCCGACTCGATGTTGGGGCACGCCTCCACCATGAACGCGCCGCCGCCACGACCCTGGTCGGCAACCACCTCACGGGCCATCAGGGACCACGACGCGGGAGACGCCGCGCCAGGGCACACTTCGGCCGGCGACCAGCGGCCCGGCCGGTGTCGCCAGCCGCCGTCGGCCGGTCCCAGGACCAGCACGCGCCCCCGGGCCACGGCC
>DASQQH010000352.1:0-2650 GCA_035643555.1 Acidimicrobiales bacterium
AGCCCTTTCCCTCCAAGGATCCCCACAGGCGCGGCGCTGGGAGCCACCAGGCGGTCCCCCGGGACAACGCCACGGCGGCATCCCGGGCGGTGGAGGTCGAAGCGCTCGATGCGAGGACATCCAGGCCGGAGGCCTCCTGGCCCACCTCGTCCACCTGGAGAAGCACCAGGGGCGAGAACGATGGCCACGACCACCTCGAGACGGGCGCCGGTCCCTGGTCCCCGGACCCACGACCACCCACACCGCTCGACCCACAGGGTGGAGCATGCTCCTCGGCCGCCGGGCCCGGAAGGCAGGTCGTGAGCGGCGCCGCGGCCCCGCCCGCGGCGGGTCACCCCGAACGAGCACCGTCAGGCCACAGCCACCCCCGCACGCCCGGACCGTGACCGGGCCCATCGGGCCTCCACTCCTCAACAGGCCCGGCACGGCGGCACGAGAGGAGACCTCCCGTGCCACAGATTGTGCCGCAGTTCTGTCGCCGTGGCCACCGCCCACCAGGGACCCATCGGGCACCCGGTAGGTCGCACGTTCTCCGGCGGCGACGCCGGCGTGCGAGCCTCGGGACCACCCGGGCGCCTGGGGGGACGACCGGGCTCAGCCTCACGGCCCATCGCCGCTGACGCCACCGGCCGGGAGGCCCCCATCGCCGACCCGGGGATTGCCCAGCCATGTCCCGGCCGGCAGGTCACCCCGGCGCCGCCGCCCGGGACGCCGAGACGATCCCAACAGCGCCGTGCCACACGGTAGGGGGGCCCTCGCCAGCTGACGGCACTTGCGTGGGAGCCCGTCGTCATCGCCCCGTCCAGGCGCTCACGGCGGGGCCCGGTGACGCCGGCACCGTGCCACGACCAGAGCCACGGTGCGCGCCCCACCCGCCTGTGTCCCCGTCGGGCTGTCGCGTTCCCTGGACCGTCGCCGGGCACCGGCGTGGCGCTGCCCGGGCGTACCCACCCGTTCCAACCTCTGGCCGTGGAGGCCGCCGTCGTGGGGAAGCGGGTCTGCAGCGAGGCCGGCGACGACCCGGTACAACCACCGGTACGGGAGGGTGCACAGTTCCTGGAACGCCCGAGCGGGAGGATGCAGCCATGCGTGCAGTGGTGGTGGACCAGAACGGTGGGCCGGAGGTCCTGCGGGTGGCTGAGCGCGCGGATCCCGAGCCGGACCAGGGCCAGATCCTGGTCGAGATCGCCGCGGCGGGTGTGAACTTCATGGACATCTACCAGCGCCAGGGGCTGCCGCCCTACGGCGGCACCCTGCCCTACGTTCCCGGTGCCGAGGGCGCCGGCCGGGTGATCGCCCTGGGGCCGGGGGTCGCGGACCTGTCGGTTGGCGATCGCGTCGCCTGGACGGGTGTACCCCGTAGCTACGCCGAACAGGTGGTGATCCCGGCCGACCGCGCCGTCCGGGTGCCCGAGGGGGTCGACCTGGAGACCGCCGCCGCCGCCATGCTGCAGGGCATGACCGCTCACTACCTCTGCCACAGCACCTACCCGGTGGGCGAGGGGAGCGTCGCGGTCGTCCACGCGGCCGCTGGTGGCGTGGGGCTGCTGCTCACCCAGATGGTGAAGCGCCGCGGGGGCGTCGTGGTGGCGACGACGTCCACCGCCGACAAGGCCGATCTCGCCCGGAAGGCGGGCGCCGACCACGTCGCCGGCTACGAGGACTTCGTGGAGACGGCCAGGCAGAGCACCGGTGGCGCCGGTGCGCACGTCGTCTACGACGGCGTCGGCCGAGCGACCTTCGACGACAGCCTGACCGCCCTCCGCCCCAGGGGCTTCATGGTGCTCTACGGGGCGGCGAGCGGACCCGTCCCCGCGTTCGACCTCCAGCGGCTCAACACCGGGGGGTCCCTGTTCATCACCCGCCCCACCCTGGTCAACTACATCGCCGACCGGGAGGAGCTCCTGCAGCGGGCGGCGGACCTGTTCTCGTGGATCGGGCAGGGGAGCCTCACGGTCCGCATCGGCGGTCGCTACCCCCTGGACGAAGCGGCGCGGGCCCACGAGGACCTGGGCGCCCGGCGAACCACGGGGAAGCTCCTCCTCCTGCCCCGCTGACCCGATCGGCCCACCCGCGGCCGGCCAGCGGCCCTCCGGCGTCGCGGGCCGCAACCAGCGATGCCGCCACGGGCGATGGAGGGCCCGGGCCAGCGCCCCCGGCGAGGGGGACCAGCTGGGACCCGGGCGACGGTCCCCCCCCCAACGGGGACCCCTGCCCCTCGGGCGCTCCTGGCGGCGTTCGGCGGTTCGAGGGACCCACGAGCCTCGGCCCACGGGTGCCCCCGCCCGGGGAGCTGGCCGCCGGGGCCGGCTGGCGACGTGTCGGCCCGAGAGGCGCCTCGGGCCCCGGAGGCGTCGAGGGCCGGGTCCGGACACGTCCCCCGCCCGGGGCTCCCCGGTGTCCCGGCGTCCCGGGTGGTGCCGCGACCCACGGCCGGCGCTGAGCGGCACCTGGCCGGTCCCCCCCAGACCGACGCAGGCACCGGGGGTCACCCCAGCGGTGCCCCTCCCGAAGGCGACCCACCCACCCCAGCCCACCCCCGGCTGGGATGGAGGGCGAGGTCGGGCGCCTCCCGGATGCCGAAGACGTCGCGCAACGCGACCCGGGCGGCCAGCTCCCCACAGCGACCGTGCACCCCAGGGCCCGGCGG
>DASQQH010000353.1:0-6133 GCA_035643555.1 Acidimicrobiales bacterium
CGGGCCCGTCCTTCATCACCGGGTCGCCGATCCTAGCGCCGCGCCCGGCGTCGGGAGCCGAGACGGCCCGCGCGTTCCGCGGGCGCATACCGCCAGACCACGCGCCGTCCGACGCGGGCCCGGGGCAGAGGCCCGAGGACCCGGCTGTCGGTGCTGGTCACCGGGTTGTCTCCCTCGACCCACACCACGGGCGCCCCGGCGACATCCTGGCCGGTCCAGCGGACCCGCTTGACCAGGGTCCGCTCCTCCAGGCGGGGGTCGGGGGTCACCACCAGATCGTCGGGCTGGAGGCGGCGGGCTCGAAGGGCCACGAGACGGTCCCCCGGCAGCAGCGTCGGCAACATGCTGTCCCCCACCACCACCAGCCGCTGGACCCCGACGATCCGCCACAGCGCCCATCCCACGCCGAGGGCCCCGGCGCCGGCGCCGGTGACGGCCAGCCCCCGGAGGGCGGCCCCGGTCAAACCGGAGGTTCGACGGGTAGGGTAACCGCGTCAACCACGAGACCAAGGAGCAGCAGCATGCGCATGGCGACCCGCTTTCTGTCCGTCATCGACCGGCTGAGCCCCCCTCGGTCCGCTCACGCCCACTGCGATCTGCCCTGTGGGGTGTACGACCCGGCCCAGGCCCGAATCGAGGCTGAGTCGGTCAAGGCCATCATCGAGAAGTTCCATGGGTCGGACGACAACGTCTTCAAGACCCGGGCCGTGGAGATCAAGGAGGACCGCGCCGAGTTGGTCAAGCACCACCTGTGGGTGCTGTGGACGGACTACTTCAAGCCGGCGCACCTCGAGAAGTACCCCCAGCTCCACCAGCTGTTCTGGAAGGCAACCAAGGCCGCCGGCGAGACCAAGCACACGACTGATGTCGCCGTGGCCCAGGACCTCCTCGATCAGATCGCCGAGATCGACAAGATCTTCTGGGAGACCAAGCAGGGCTGACCCTCCCGCGGCCAGCGGTCCGACCCGCGCTAGCCCAGGGCGGGGCCGGGCTCCCGTCCGGCCCCGCCCGACACCGGCGGGAGGACCGCCACCTCGTCGCCGTCCTCGACGGGCGACTGGTTGTCGGCCGGTTGTCCGTTCACCCACACCCGGCTCCCGGCGAGCACCGCGGTGAAGCGGGCCCCATAGCGCTCCACCGCTTCAGCCAGGACCGCCTCCACGGTGGTGCCTGGGAGGCGGTCGGTCCCGGTACCGGCGGCCTCCCTCGCTGCGGCGAAGAGCCGGAGGATCGCCACTCCCTCACCTCCTCAGTTCGCCGCGCCCGTTGGTGATGACCGTCCGACCTCCGCTCTCCGCCTCGAAGACGTAGACCTCTCTGTCGTCGAGACGGCCGGCGTCGTAGACGGTGGACACGACGTCGTTCCCGGGCAGGACGAAGGCACCGAACCGTACGGCCAGACGGGCGAGGCGACCGGGATCACCGTCCGCTCCGAGCGCCACGATCGCCTGGCTGCACATGGCCATCGTGCACAGCCCGTGGGCGATGATGCCGGGGAGTCCCACGCTCTTGGCGAACTCCTCGTCCACGTGGATGGGCATCTGGTCGCCCGAGGCGTCGCGGTAGCGGTACGTCTGGTCCTCGTCCACGTGTACCGAGTGCTGGCCGACGCGGGCGTTTCGGGCCTCCTCGGGGAAGGTGTGGTCGGGCTTGGCCGGCCCCCCACTCTCACCGTCGCTCATGCCACGGATGAACATGGTCACGTACTGGTCCAGCACCTGGCTCCCGCTGTCGGCGTCGGAGCTGCGGACCAGGATGGTGAACCGGGTGCCGGTCCGGCCCACCCGGATGCTGTGGGCCTGGGCGTGGGTGCGCAAGGACCGACCGGGCACCAAGGGCTGGTGGAAGTGCATGTCCTGCTCCCCATGCACGACCATCATGAGGGCCTCGGCCGGCACCACGTCGGCGACGGCCAAGCTCATCGCCTCCCAGGTGGGCACGACCCCGAACACCGGCGGGGCCAGCTTGCCCGAACGGTAGGCCTCGTTGGCGTCGTTCGTGGCCGCCGCGTAGGCAAGGGCCCGTTGTGGGTCGATGGGCTCGACCCGCTCCTCGTAGGTGGTGCCCAGCTTGTCCACGGGCAACGCCATGCAGGCCCCTCCTCTCTGTCGTGCCACAACCGCTCGGAGTCGGGACCGGCGGGCTGTCAGGGGTCGACCCCTGGGCCGGGCCCCTCCCGGCCGCGATCCAGCCTATCCCCACAAACCGTCCCCTCCGGGGCGACCGCCCGGCGAGCCAGGGAGTAGCGTCCGTGTCGTGCAGGTCGAGGTGGTCCGCAGCTCCCGACGCCACCGCACGGTCCAGGCCCGGCAGATCGGTGAGGTCCTTCGGGTCAGCATCCCCGCCACCATGACCCAGAGTGAGGAGGAACGGTGGGTCGCCGAGATGGTGGATCGGGCGGAGCGCCGTCGGCGCGCGGGCATGGTCGACCTGGCTGCGAGGGCACGCGACCTCGCCCGCCGCCACGACCTGCCCCGTCCGGCGTCCATCCGCTGGGTGGAGAACCAACGATGCCGCTGGGGCTCCTGCACCCCCGCCGATGGCACCGTGCGCATCTCCTCACGTCTGGCGGGCGTTCCCGGCTGGGTCCTCGACTACGTGATCGTCCATGAGCTCGCCCATCTGGTGGTGGACGCCCATGACGAGGCCTTCTGGGAGCTGGTGGGCCGCTACACGAGGGCCGAACGTGCCCGCGGCTACCTGATGGCACTCGGCAGCAGCGCCGACCTGGACGGCTGATCGCATCTGGCCGGCGGGGTCGGCTCGAGTTGGTGCCCTCAGGCCGGGAGGGCCAGCTCAGGCCGGGAGGGCCAGCTCCGGCGCCCGTGCACCGCCCGGAGCCCGGGCACCGGCGTTCGACCTGACGGCGCCGATCACTTCCGGCAAGAGCCGGTCGGCCAGCTCGGGGGTCAGCAGGTCGGTGCCGTGACCGGCGCCGGGTACCCACCACAGGTCCTTGGGCTCCTGGGCACAGCGGTAAAGATGCTCCGGGTGCTCCGGGCCGAAGTAGCGGTCGTCAGGATCATGGACCATCAGCATGAAGGCGGGAGCGATGGCGGCCACGACGTCCTGGGCCTCGATGGCACCCCCGTCCCCGGTCGCGACCTGCTCCCCCGTCGCCACGCGTGTCCGCAGCAGGGCAGCGAGGAGGGCCCGACCCGTCGCCCGAGCGGTCATCTGCTCGACACGGATGGCCCCCTCCCTGTCGAAGGGTCCCCACCAGCCGGGGCCACTCAGCGCCACCGTGCCGGCGACCCCCCCGTAGGTGCCGGCGTGAAGGATGGCTGCGGCGGCCCCCAGGCTCACACCGACGGTGACGACCGGGAACCCCGGCGGTGCCGCGGCCACCGCGGCAGCGACGTCCCGGGCCTCTTGCCGTCCGAGCGTGCACCGCCCCTTCGACTGGCCATGTCCTCGGAGGTCGGGGACCACCACGTTGACCTCGCTGGCGAGGCGTCGGGCAAAGGCGTGCATCACCGGCAGGCGGGAGGAGCCCGAGAAGCCGTGCAGGAGCACGACGGTGAGCGGGGTGGACGGCGGGCCCTCCAGCCGGGCGGCGGCGAGCCGGGTGCCGTCGTCGGCGACCAGCCGCAGCCGCTCCTCCCTGCGGTAGCGGGGAGGGACCAGGTACTTCCGGGCCCAGGTGGCTGCCTCACGCGGTACGTCGAGGGGCCTCACCGCTCCTCCTCCATCCGCCAACCCTCGATGGTCGAACGGCGTCGTCCTGGGGACCCGGTCATTGCCACCTCCGAGCGCCTGGGTCCAGGAGGGCGTTCGGGGTCCTGGACGGAGCCTGAAGCAGGGCTACCACCCTTAGCCCTCCAACGAGGAACCCCTCGCCTCGTCCTCGGCGGCTTCCTGGTCGGTGAGGCACAGCCGGGTCGCCGGTACGACCTCAAGCCGTGCCTCGTCTATCGGTTGGCCACAGGCCTCGCAGGTGCCGTACGAACCCTGGTCCAGCCGCTCCAGCGCGTGCTCGACGTCGGCGAGCTCACCCTCCACCCGCTCGTAGACGGTGAGGTCCCGCTCCCGGTCGAACGTCTCGGTGCCGAGCTCCGCCTGGTGCTGGTCGACGCTGGACAGCTCCGAGAGGTTCTCGTTCTCGGACTCGCTGGTCAGGCCGGCCTGGGCGTAGTCGGCCCGAAGGCCTGCCAGTCGGGTCCGCTCACCCTCGAGGTACTCCCGCGCTTCCTCGTAATCCACCGGTTGGATGGTATCCGCCCCGAGGGGCGGGCAAACGCCGGGCCACGACACCGGGTGCCCACAGGTCCGGGCGCGAGCCCGAGGGTGCACCGGAGGCTCGAGCGACGGGCAGCCTGAGACGAGCGACGCCGGTGACAGGTGCCTCGTCCACTCCCCGCCCCGTCCTCCTCAAGAGCCCTGCCGGGGCGGACGGCCCCGGTTCCCGCCAACCGCGATGGTCTGGCCCTTCCACCCGTCAGCGACCGCCACCGCCGCGTCCCGCCGCCCCATGTCGATCAGGTCGGCGTGGAAGCGGCCGTCGAAGAACAAGAAGCTGTACAGCTCGGCGTGCACCCCTGACACGCCCCCCATGAGAGTCCCGAGCAGTCCGAGATCCGACAGCCGAGCCGCCGGCCCCGAGTAGTACCGGTCGAACACCCGTCGGGCGACCAGGCTGATCGCCTCCGGGCTGTCCGGGCCGATGTACAGGTTGGGCACACGCCGGTAGGGATCGGACCGGTCAGGCAGGCTCACCTCTTCTTGCCCCGACGCCGCCACCAGACCGTTGACCTGACGCAGGTGACGGACGTCCTCGGCCATCCGGTCCACCAGGATCGCCCGGAGGGCCACCGCGGCGCTGGCGAACACGTCCGGTGGCCGCCGTTCCCCGGGCAGCGACTGGGGCAGGTCGGGGTCCGGGGTGGTGGCAACGACGACCACCCGGGTCGCCCCCAGGGCCAGCGCGGGCTTGATGGGGGCGTTGAGCCGCACACCCCCGTCGACGTACCACCCGGGCTGCCCGGCCTCGGCGACCCGCACCGGAAGAAACAGCACCGGGATGGCCGCCGATGCCTGCACATGCACCGGTTGCAGGCTGGTCAGGGTGTAGTCGATCTGACCCAACGGATCGGTCGGGGGCACCCGCTGCAGTTGTCCTTGGAGGAAGAGGTTGGTGTACCCGGTGTCGCAGTTGGTGGCGACCACGCCGGCGGCGCCGATCCACCCCTTCCCGGACAGGTTCTGATGCAGGTGGCTCCAGTCCAGGCTCCGCGCCAGCGTCCGCCGTAGGGGCGTCGTGTCGAGGAGGCTGTTCACCTGCACGGGCAGGCCGAGCGACTCCAGGGCGAAGCGGGCCCCCACCATCGGAGCCGAGACGCCCAACGGCTTGAACACCTGGCCGGGCGTGGCCGACCGCCACAGCCCCAGCGCGTCCTCCACCGCCTCCTCTGGTGGGCGACCGCGATCGAGGACCCCCGCGAAGAGCGCCGCGTTGATCGCCCCGGCGCTGGTGCCGAGGAGCATCACCTCTTCGTCCGGGTCCTCACGTAGGAGCCATGGCAGCAGCACCGACAACGCGCCAGCCTCGTACGCTCCCCGCGCTCCGGCGCCGGCGCAAACGACGGCGGTCACACCCATTCGTATCCTCCCCCGACCATCCGGGTCACGCTCCTTCCATTGCCTGTCCGCACCGCGAACCAATCGCCTTCGTTCAAGGAGCGCACCCTCCGGCCCTCACCAACCTTCTCCGACCCGCCGCGGCCGGCCTCCCTGAGGACGACCCCTCATTTGGACTACGGTATCTGTCATTGGTGTCACCCGACCAACAGGAGCCGGTGGGTGTCGCCACGAGTCGACCGCACCACCGGGGCCGGGGGCCCACGCACCCTGGCCCTCGCCGGCTAAGCTGCCGTCGATGGGATCCTGCCGGACAAGGGGTGGGTGATGCCGAAGCCCGGTGTCAGCATCGCGGTGTATGGGCCAGGGACGTTGCCAACCGAATGGCACGTCGGGGACTACATGCTGGTTTCGGCTGGGGTGTGGAAGGATGGGAAGCGGGGCCCCGTCCCCTTGGTATCGCGCCTAATCCAATTTGGGCAGTCGTTGCGGTTCCGCGGCAGCAGGCGCGTCTTCGCCCACTGGAACCACGCGGTATGGGTATCGGACGGCGAGC
>DASQQH010000354.1:0-4128 GCA_035643555.1 Acidimicrobiales bacterium
CTGATGGTCCAGGACTGGGGCGGCCCCATCGGCTTGGCCGTCGCCATCCGGCACCCTGAACGCGTCGCCGCCGTCGTGATCGCCAACACCTTCGCCTGGCCCAAGACCGACACCGCCACCCGTCTGTTCTCCCGGATCATGGGGGGCCCGATCGGGAGCTATCTGGTCCTGTGGCGCAACGCGTTCGTCGAGTGGATCCTTCCGGGCAACGTGCGCCGGACGAAGCTCCCCCCCAGGGTCATGGCCGCCTACCGCGGTCCCTTCCCCACTCCGGGCTCGCGGTGGCCGACCCAGGTGTTCCCCCGGGAGCTCATCGCCAGCCGGGCGTTCCTGGCCGAGGTCGAGCGGGGTCTGGGGGCCCTGGCCGACCGGCCGGCCCTCATCGTGTGGCCCACCAGGGACCCGGCCTTCCGCCGGGCCGAGCGCCGGCGGTTCGAGCGGGCCTTCCCCACCCACCACACCGTGCTGGTGCGCGGCGCCGGCCACTACGTCCAGGAGGACGCCCCCCGGGAGATCGTGGCTGCGGTCCGCGCCTGGCGCCCCGTGTCGCCGGGATGACCGGCGGGCCCCGCCTCAGGCCAGCTGACCCACGAAGGCCTCGAGCTGTCGCAGGTTGCGACACTCGAAGGCCCCGTCGCAGTGCCGGGCGTACTGGGAGGCGATCGAGTCGCCGGTGTCCCAGTAGGTGGCGGGCTCGGGGTTCAGCCAGTACAGGTGGCGGGCCCGCTGGCGCACCTCCCCCAGCACCCAGGCCCCCGAGGCGTGGTAGTTGTTCCGGGCGTCGCCGAGGAAGATGACGCTCGTCCGGGCCGTCACCTGCTCCCCCCACCGTTCGAAGAAGGCCTCGAGGGCGCGCCCGTAGTCGGAGTGGCCGTCCACCCAGACCACGTCCGCCTCCGTGTTGACCCGGTAGATGGCCTCCCCCAGGTCGTCCGCCCCCTCGAAGTAGGGCGTGACCTCGTCGACGCCGTCCACGAACACGAAGCTGCGCACGGCCGAGAACTGCGCAGAGATGGCGTAGACGAGCTGCAGGGTGAAGCGGGCGAAGGCAGCCACCGACCCGGAGATGTCGGCCACCACCATGATCTCGGGCTTGGCGGGTGTGGGGTGGCGGAACCGGGGGTCGGCGGGGACCCCACCGTAGGACAGGGAATGGCGCACGGTGCTGCGGAAGTCCAGGGGCCCGGTGCGCCCATGACGACGCCGCCGGGTGAGCCGTGCCGCCAACCGGCGGGTCAGGGGATAGATGGCCCGGCGAAGGGTTGCCAGCTCTTCCTGGGTGGCGTGCATGAAGTCCACGTCCTCGGGGAGGGGGCGGCGGAGTGAGCGGGCCAGGGCCTCGGTCCCGCGGTCGGCCACCAGCCGACGCCGGATCTCGGCCTCGATCTCCTGGCGGAGGCGGGAGAGGCGGGCCTCGGCCTCGTCCCGGGCCAGGTGCTCCTCGAGGGCGCCGAGCTCCCCGCCCTCCTGGTCCCGCACACCTGCCAGGAGGCGCTCCACCAGCGTGTCGGATCCCAGGCGTCGAAGCGTCCGGTGCAGGTAGTACGTGCCCCCGACCGGCCGCCCGGGCTCCATCCCGGCGAAGTGGGTGACCGCCTGGCGGGCCAGGGCCCGCACCTGGGCCTGGTCCCCCTCGAGCAACGCCTGGTAGAGGAGCCGGGCCAGCTCCTCGGGGGTGACCCCCTCGGCTCCCCCGCCTCCCCCCGTCGGCGCACCCTCCCCGGACTGGCGCTCCGGGTCGGCCTGGCCCTCCTCGTCGGGGTCGGCCCCAAGCTCGTGCGCCGGACCCCGCAGGGCGAAGTAGACCTCGAAGACGGTCTCGAAGGTCTGCCAGTGGGCGTGGTTCTTGACCAGGCTGGCCCCGAGGCCGTACTTGAGGGCCTCCCGGTCCTCCAGGGGGAGGTGGCGCACGGCGTCGGCCGCGTCCACCGTCTCGGTCGGAGACACGGGCAGCCCGGCGCGACGCAGTTCGCTGACGAACCCCGAGAGCAGCTCCAGCACGGCCCGCCTACCGGGCGGCGACCAGCTCCGGGGAGGACGCCAGCTCCTTGGCTGCCCGGGCGATGTCGCTGCGGTGCTTCAACAACACGTTGAGCCTGTCCACCGCCTGGTCGGCGTCCAAGGACTCGATGCCGAGCACCACCAGGGTCCGGGCCCAGTCCAGGGTCTCGGACACCGAGGGGTGCTTCTTCAGCTCCAGGGACCGCAGGGACCGGACGATGCGGGCGACCTGGTCCGCCAGGTGGTCGGAGATCCCCGGGACCCGGGCCAGAACGATCTGGCGTTCCCGGTCCAGGTCCGGATAGTCCAGGTAGAGGTAGAGGCACCGACGCTTGAGCGCCTCGGACAGCTCCCGGGTGGCGTTGGAGGTGAGGAAGACCAGCGGTATCCGGGTCGCCGCCACCGTCCCCAGCTCGGGAATCGAGACCTGGTAGTCGGACAGGACCTCCAGCAGCAGGGCCTCGGTCTCCACCTCGATCCGGTCCACCTCGTCCACCAGCAGCACGACTGGTTCCTCGGCACGGATGGCCTCCAGCAGGGGCCGTGCGAGGAGGAAGTCCTCGGAGAAGATGTCCTCCTCCACGTCGCTCCACACCTGGCCGTGCCCGTCGGTGACCCGCTCGGCCTGGATGCGAAGGAGCTGCTTCTTGTAGTTCCACTCGTAGAGGGCCTTGGCCTCGTCGAGGCCCTCGTAACACTGGAGCCGCACCAGGCGCGACCCGCTCATGGCGGCCACCGCCTTGGCAAGCTCGGTCTTGCCCGTGCCGGCGGGGCCCTCCACCAGCACCGGCTTGCCGAGCCGCTCGGCCAGATAGACCACCCCGGCGATCCCCTCGTCGGCGAGGTAGGAGACACGGCCCAGCCCGTCTCGCACCGAGGCGATGGAGGCGAACCCGGACCCCGCCTGGGGCCCGCCCGTCTCGCTCATCGGCGCACCTGACCGGTGCCCGCCACCACGTACTTGAGGGTGGTCAGCTCCCGCAGCCCCATGGGGCCCCGGGCGTGGAGACGCTGGGTGCTGATCCCGATCTCCGCCCCCAGGCCCAGCTCCCCCCCGTCGATGAACCGCGTCGAGGCGTTGTGGAGCACCGCCGCCGCGTCGACCTCTCGGCAGAAGCGCTCGGCCGCCGCGGAGTCCTCGGAGACAATGGCCTCGGAGTGGCCCGAGCCGTAGCGGGCGATGTGGGCGATGGCCTGGTCCAGGTCCTCCACGACCCGTACGCTCAACTTGAGGTCGAGGTATTCGGTGGCCCAGTCCTCCTCGGTGGCCGGGTCGACCCCGGGAAGGACCGCCCGGACGGCCTCGTCGCCGACCAGGGCCACCCCGGGCAGGGCGGCGGGTAGCCGGGGGAGGAAGGCGTCGGCCACCGCCCGGTGGACCAGGAGGGACTCGGCGGCGTTGCACACGCTCGGCCGCTGGCACTTGGCGTTCTCCAGGATGGACAGCGCCATGTCCACATCGGCGGCGGCATCCACGTAGAGATGGCAGTTCCCGTCGCCGTCGACGACGTAGGGGACCTGGGCGTGGTCCACCACCGCCGCGATCAGCGAGGCCCCGCCCCGGGGAATGAGGCAGTCGATCACCCCCCGCAGCTGCATGAAGGAGATCGCCCCGGCGCGGCTGGTGTCCTCCACCAGGGCCACCGCGTCGGCTGGGAGGCCCGCTGCGGTCACCCCCTCCCGGAGCAGGGCGACGATGGCCCGGTTGGACTCGATCGCCCCCGAGGAGCCCCGCAGGAAGGCGGCGTTCCCGGCCTTCAGGCACAGCCCGGCGGCGTCGGCGGTCACGTTGGGGCGGTTCTCGTAGACCACCCCGACCACCCCGAGGGGCACCCGGACCCGGCGAACCACCAGCCCGTTGGGGCGGGTCCAGGACTCGACCACCTCCCCCACCGGGTCGGGAAGCCCACGGACCTGCACCAGGCCCTCGGCCATGCCCGCCACCCGGTCAGGGCTCAGACGCAGGCGGTCCACGACCGCGTCGGGCAGGCCCGCCCGCCCAGCCCGCTCGAGGTCTCGAGCGTTGGCGGCCAGCACCTCGTCCTGACGCTCGGCGAGCAGGTCCGCCGCCTTCTCCAGCGCCCGGTCCTTGGCCCCCGTTCCCGCGGTGGCGACCCGAGAGGAGGC
>DASQQH010000355.1:0-3922 GCA_035643555.1 Acidimicrobiales bacterium
CTGCGCCACGGCACCCAGCGCTTCCGGGCCGAGCCCGCCAGGGGGCTGTCGCTGCTGCTGCTCCTGGCGGTGGCGGTGGTGATCGTCCCCACCCTGGCCGCCGGGCTGGCCCTCCCCGCCGCCCACCACGAGCGCGCCCTCTCTGACGTGGCGGCGGTGACCCTCCTCGCTGTCTACGTCCTCGGCACCGTCGGGGGCCTCGGTGGCCGGCACGACGAGGAGGGGGTTCCCGCTGGGCGGGGCCCGCGGGGCGAGGCCCTCCCCCCGGCCCTGGTGGTCCTGGTCGGCGCCAGTGTCGCCGCGGCCTTCGTGTCGGCGTGGTTCGTGGACGCCTTCCAGCCGGCGATCACCGCCCTGGGCATCAGCGAGACCTTCGCCGGGCTGGTCATCGTGGCGATCGCCGGCAACGCCGTGGAGAACGTCGTCGGGGTGCGCCTGGCCGGTCGCAACCAGACGGACCTGTCGCTCAGCGTGGTCCTCCAGAGCCCCCTCCAGATCGCCCTGGTGCTGATCCCGGTCCTGGTGCTGGTCAGCCCGATCCTGGGCGGGAGCCTGCTCACCCTGGTCTTCCCCCCCCTGCTGGTGGCCTCCCTCGGGCTGGCGGCGGTGGTCACCGCCGTCGTGGTGATGGACGGCGAGTCGACCTGGATGGAGGGCACGGCCCTGGTCGGGCTGTACGCGGTCATCGCCGCCGCCTTCTGGTGGGGCTGAGGGCCCGGGCTGGCTCGTGGTCCCCTTTCGCCTACCATGGCTCGTCGATCGGGCGTCGAACGCAGGAGCGAGGTCGCATGGACGTGCACATCGGGGTCACCGAAGCGCCCAAGGAACTCGAGGTCGACGTCGCCGACGACACCGACCGGGACCGCCTGCTGGGGGAGATCGACGAGCTGCTGGGCAAGGGGGAGGGTGTCCTCTGGCTGACCGATCGCCGGGGGCGCCGGGTGGGCGTCCCGGTGCCCAAGGTCGCCTACGTGGAGGTCGGTGTCTCCAGCCAGGAGCGCCGGGTCGGCTTCGGCGCCCCCTGAGGCGTCGGCGGGGGTGGTGTCGGCGATGGTGGACCTGCTGGACCGCCGGCTGGTGTTCGTCACCGGCAAGGGGGGGGTGGGCAAGACCACCGTGGCCGCCGCCCTCGGGCTGCTGGCCTCCCAGCGGGGCAAGCGGACCCTGGTGTGCGAGGTGGACCCCAAGGGAGACGTGGCCGCCTTTCTCGAGGCGGACCCGACCGGGTTCCAGCCCAGGGAGCTGGCGCCCGGGCTGCACGTCATGTCCATGGACACCGAGGCCTCCCTGCGCGAGTACCTGCGCCTCAACCTGCGCGTCCCGCTCGTGGCCCGCCTCGGCCCCCTGGCCCGGGCCTTCGACTTCGTGGCCACGGCCGCGCCGGGCGTCAAGGAGATCCTGGTCGTGGGCAAGCTGTGCTACGAGGTGCGGGAGGGCCACTTCGACCTGATCGTGGTGGACGCCCCGCCGAGTGGGCACGTGATCAGCCAGCTCGCCGCCCCCCAGTCGATCAACGAGCTGGTCAGGGTGGGGCTGGTCCGCAGCCAGACCGACTGGATGCTGGGCATCCTCTCCGACCCCCGCACCACCGGCCTGGCGATGGTGGCCACGCCCGAGGAGATGCCGGTGAACGAGACCATCGAGCTGGCTCGGCGGGTGGCGGAGGAGACCACCGTGGAGCTGGCCGCGGTGGTGGTGAACCGGGTGCTGCCCGAGCTGTTCTCCCGGAGCGAGGAGGCGGTGTTCGAGGCGTTGTGCGAGCCGGACCGTGCCGCCACCCTGGCCAAGGTCGCCGGCGGGGACGTCGGGCCCGTCCTCGCCGCCGCCCGCCTGGCGGTCACCATGCGCCGGACGAGGTCGGGCCACCTGGAGCGGCTGCGGGCCGGCATCCACCCCGACGTGCCCCTTCTGTATCTGCCGTACCTGTTCACCCGCTACCACGGCCTGCGTGCCACCCGCCAGATGGCGTCGGCCCTGTCCGCCGAGCTCGGGTACTGAGGCGCAGAGAGACCCGTGGCCCCCCGCCAGCCCCCTCGATCCCGGCGCAGCCCCGCCGCCTCCCTGGACCAGCTCCTGGCGGCGAAGGAGATCGTGATCTGCTGTGGATCGGGCGGGGTGGGCAAGACCTCCACGGCGGCGGCCGCGGCGGCCATGGCGGCGGTCCACCACGGCGGGCGGGTCCTGGTCCTCACGGTCGATCCGGCCCGGCGGTTGGCGAACGCGCTGGGGCTCTCGGGGCTCGGCAACGCCGCCACCATGGTCCCGGGTCAGGCCTTCGTCGAGGCCGGGGTCAAGCCGCGGGGCGAGCTGTGGGCGGCGATGTTGGACACCAAGCAGTCCTGGGACGCCCTGGTCCGGCGCCACGCCCCGGACCGGGGCACGGCCGAGGCCATCCTGGCCAACCCCCTGTACCAGAACGTGAGCGGGAGGTTCGTCCAGAGCCACGACTACATCGCCATGGAGCGGCTCTACGAGATCCACGGCGAGGGGGACTACGACCTCATCGTGGTCGACACCCCTCCGACGCGCAACGCCGTGGACTTCCTCGACGCCCCGGCCCGGATGGCGGAGTTCTTCTCCAGCCGCCTGCTCCGGTGGCTGATCGTGCCCTA
The DNA here is from genome assembly GCA_035643555.1 of Acidimicrobiales bacterium. Taxonomy (GTDB): domain Bacteria; phylum Actinomycetota; class Acidimicrobiia; order Acidimicrobiales; family JAJPHD01; genus DASQQH01. Next base: position 2,613 of record DASQQH010000355.1, read on the forward strand.
CCGGTCGAAGCTGGTGAACGCCGCCTCCCGCCCGTTCTACCAGGTGGCCGACCGGATCCTCGGCACGGCCTTCCTCCAGGACGTGGCCGAGTTCTTCCTGTTGTTCCAGACCATGTACGAGGGCTTCGTCAAGCGGGCTGAGGCGGTGACCCGCCTGCTCCACGACCGGCGGACCACGTTCATGATCGTCAGCACCCTGGAGGCCGCCCCCCTCCACGAGGCCGAGTCCTTCCTGGAGCTGATGGGCGAGCGCGGCTTCCATCTGGGGGCCGTGGTCCTCAACAAGGTCCTGCCCGCCTATCTGCGTGGGGACGAGGGCACTCAGGTGGCAGACGCCCTCCTCGAGCACGCAGGCCACCTCGCCGCCGAGCTGGCGCCCGAGGTGGGGGACCAGGACCAGATCCGCCGGGTGGTGACCGAGGTCGCCGAGAGCTTCCTCAACTTCCAGGTGGTCGCCCGGCGGGAGGCCGAGCAGGAGGCCGAGCTGGCGGTCACCTCCGAGGTCGTGGCCAGCGTCCCGTTCTTCGACACCGACATCTACGACCTGGCGGGGCTCCTTCGCCTCGGCCAGCAGGTGTGGGACTGACCGCCTGGCCGCGCCAGGCCGGCGGTGGCCGGCCATAGCATGTCGCCGATGACCCTCATCGCCGACCCCGTGGTCGAGGCCTACGCCGAGGCCCACACCAGCCCGCCGCCCCCGCACCTGGCGCGCCTGGCCGAGGAGACCCGGGCCGGCATGGACGCGCCCCAGATGATGGTGGGGGCCCTGGAGGGTCGGTTCCTCGAGGTCCTGGTCCACGCCACCGGGGCACGTCGGGTCCTGGAGATCGGCACCTTCACCGGCTACTCGGCGCTGTCCATGGCCGCCGGGCTCCCCGAGGAGGGCAGGATCATCACCTGCGAGGCCAACCCCCGCCACGCCGAGGTGGCCCGGCGCCACGTGGCCGCCAACGGTCTGGAGGACCGCATCGAGGTGCGCCAGGGCCCCGCCCTGGAGACCCTTGCCACCCTGGCCGGCCCCTTCGACCTGGTCTTCATCGACGCCGACAAGCCCGCCTACCTCGCCTACTACGAGGCGGTGCTGCCCAAGCTGGCGCCCCTCGGCCTGATCGTCGTCGACAACACCCTGTGGAGCGGGCAGGTGGCCGACGAGGAGGACGTGGCCGAGGACACCGTGTCGCTCCGGGCGTTCAACGACCACGTCGTGGCGGACCCCCGGGTGAGCTGTGTCCAGCTCACCGTCCGGGACGGGATCACCCTGATCCGGCGTCGTCACGAGTCGCAGGGGCCCCGGCACCGGCCTGGGTAGC
>DASQQH010000356.1:0-8068 GCA_035643555.1 Acidimicrobiales bacterium
TTCAGCATGGAACCATGGCCGAGGCGGTCGGGGCGCCGTTCCGGTGCCTGGCCCCCAAGCCGGCCAGCCTGTCCTGGAACGAGGCTGGCGGGCTGCCGCTGGCGGGGCTCACCGCCTACCAGGCACTGACCGAGGCCCTGGGGCTCCAGGCCGGACAGACCCTCTTCGTCTCGGCGGCAAGCGGTGGCGTGGGCAGCTTCGCCGTGCAGCTTGCCCGGGTGCTCGGTGCCCAGGTGGTGGGCACGACGAGTGCGTCGCATGCGGACTGGGTGGGTTCCCTGGGCGCCGAGCCGGTCGACTACACCGGTGGCGACGTGGTCGCCCAGGTGCGAGCACGGCACCCGCAGGGGGTTGACGCGGTGTTGGACCTGGTTGGTGGCGACAGCCTGGCCCAGGCCCCCGAGCTGCTGGCCGACGGGGGGCGGCTGGCGTCGGTGGTGGACCCCGTCACCGTGGGCCGCCTGGGGGGCCGTTACGTCTTCGTCCGTCCCGAGAGCGCCCACCTCGAGGCGCTTGGGGACCTGGCCACCGAGGGGAAGCTCGGGGTCTGGGTGGAGGAGGCCTACCCCCTCGATGAGGCGGGGGCGGCTCTGCAACGCCTGGCGGACGGCCACGTCCAGGGAAAGCTCGTGGTTCAGGTCAGCACCTGAGCGCGCTTCGCATCACGACGCCGGCTGGCGCTCCCCCCGGCTGTCAGCGCCCCGGTGGGACTGGTCGCCGGCGCTGGGGGGGACCAGCACCACGGGGCAGGTCGCCAGTTGGACGCACCGCTGGCTGACCGAACCGAGCAGGAGGCCCTTGAAGCCCCCGAGGCCCCGGGTGCCGAGCACCAGCATGTCCGCCCCCGCGGCGAGACGGGTCAACGTGGGAGCGGGCGCCCCACCGACCACGTGGGACTCCATCGCAACCCCGGTCTCCTCCTGGACCCCGGCGGCCACCCGGTCGAGCATGTGCCGGAGGCGGTGCCGCTCGGGGCCGGCGACGGCGACGGGAGGGTGGGGGCCGACCAGGGTGTAGGGGTCGTTCCAGGTGGCGACCGCCTTCACCTTGGCCCCGGTTCCTTGCGCCTGGCGTGCGGCCCAGTACAGGGCCCGTTGGGAGTTCTCCGAGCCGTCCACGCCGACGACGACGAACGGCTCCTCCGAGGCCTCGGTTCCTGCTGCCATGGCGGTTCTCCCTGCTTCGACGGTGGGCGAGAGCGCGCGCCCAGGACCAGGATGGGTGACCCGTGCACGGCTGACTAGGGCCGTTGGACCCCAGGCCTGGGCTGGGGCGACGGCGCCGGACTGGTGACCGCCGGGGTCGTCTGGCCCGGGTCTCGCGTCGTAGGGGGGTGGCCCCGCTGGTCGAAGGATGGGGCGCATCCGGACCGCCTCTGTTCTGGGGTGGGGCTGGGGGGGAGGCGCCCACCGACACGGTCGTCGGCCGGACCAGCCAGGTGGGCGACTGCCCGGGGACCGCCGTCACGGGACGAGGGTTCGCCCGGGGAACCGCCTCCTCTCCTGCGGCGGGGACACCGGGCGGCGGGTGCAGCGCGGACCGCAGGGGATCGGCTCCCTGGAGGACGGGTCTTTCGATCCCTCGACCACACGAGGGCCGGAGACGTGGGTGGAGCGGCTGGACACGGGCAGTCGAGGGCGGGAACGTCCTGAGCAGACGGTCACGGCGCTTCGGCGACCCCGTCGGTGGGCGCACGGGTGGGCCGCCACGAAGGGTCGGTGACGGGGAGGTCCCGGCCTGTGCCGGGGGCGGGCGCCCCAGCGCCTCCCGACCGGACAGAGGAGGCCGGCCTGGCTCTCAGCGACCCTCGCCTCGCCCTCGAGCCCCGGGCTCCGGTGTCGGGGGTCCTGGACGGGTCGGCTAGGCGGTCGCCAGCCGCCTTCCCCGGGTCCCTCCCGGCCAGCCGCCTCGACCTGGGTGTGACCCCCGGTCCCGTGGGGAAGGCCCCGGCGGAAGGGGGTGGTCGACGCCTTCAATGGCGGGCGCGACAACTGCTTCTCCGCATGGAGGGCATTTGGGTGTTCGCCACCCGTGCGGAGAGGTTTCGCCTCGGCGGCCTCCCACAACGCCCAGCGCCTCTTCGTCCCAGCGTGAACCGCCCGGAACAGATCCGGCGGGCCGCCGCCTGGGTCAGGGGAGTGCCGACCCCGACCGCCGGTTCCCGGCCGAGTCGATGCGGCTCCCGACGTGGGCGCCATTCGCCCGGGGCACTGTGGGGGCACGCGCCATGGGTTCCGACGATCACCGCCACCGGGACCTCACCGCGGTCATCCGGATCCGTGTTCGACGGCAGCCGTCGTCATCCCGGGCCGGCGAATCGAGGGGTGACGCCTCCCCGCATCACCCGCGCTGAGCAGTCGGAACGAAGCTCACGGGTCAAGGCCGCTTCCGGTTTGAGCGGGGTGGTGTGTGCAACGCCGGACACGCTCGTCCCGTCTGCTGTCGCCCCTGGCGCCGGCACGCTGTTGGTCGGGGGGCGTGCCACCCGGGGTGCACCGATCCCTGGCCCGGCTTCCAACGGTCCCACGGTCTCGGCACCGCTGGTGGCCCGCTCCTCATTTGGTGGCCCCTTCCCCCATCGGCTAGTACGGAGAGCCGTCAGCCGAACCAGGAGAGGAGGCACCCGTGCACCTGCCTCGCTTCCGTCGGACCCTCGCAGCGGTGGGGACCGTCGCGGTGGTCGGCCTGCTCCTGGCAGGCTGCGGAAGTGCATCCTCCTCGAGCCGGTCTGGGGGAGGTGGCTCCTCGTCCAGCGCTCCGACCGGACCACCAAAACAGGGTGGCACCGCCACCTACGCCGAGGGCCCCGGTGACACCCCGAACTTCATCTTCCCGATCTACCCTGCCGCTGACACCACCGTGTACAACATCCGCCATCTCCAGTATCTGCTGTGGCGTCCCCTCGTCTGGGCAGGTACGGGCGAGCGGCCGGGGGTGAACCCGCGCAAGAGCCTCTTCAAGTCCATCGACTACTCGAACGGGGGTCGCACCGTGAAGGTGGTCCTGAAGGACTACCGCTGGTCCGATGGCAGACCGGTGTCGAGCAGGGACGTGACGTTCTTCATGAACCTGCTCGAGGCCGAAAAGGCCAAGTTCGGCAACTACATCAAGGGCGAGTTTCCTGACAATGTGGTGAGCTTCAAGGCGACGGGTCCCCACACGGTCGTGTTCCACCTCAACGGCTCCTACTCGAGACAGTGGTTCACCGGCGACCAGCTGGCACTCGTCACCCCCATCCCCCAGCATGTCTGGGACAAGGAGTCGACCGCGGGGCCGGTTGGCAATTACGACACCACCCCGGCCGGGGCCAAGAAGGTGTACAAGTTCCTGCTGTCCCAGGCCAAGGACGAGCACAGCTACGCCACGAACCCGCTGTGGAAGGTGGTCGATGGCCCCTGGCACCTCACCCAGTTCACCACCAACGGCAAGGCTGCCTTCGCTCCCAATCCTCACTACTCGGGCCCGGACAAGCCGCACCTGTCCAAGTTCGTGGAACTGCCGTTCTCCAGCGCCTCCTCGGAGTTCAACGTGTTGCGCTCGGGCCACACGATCGACGTCGGGTACATCCCGTTCTCTGATGTGCGCCAGCAGCGGGTGGTGTCGTCCGCCGGGTACCGGCTGTACCCCTGGTACGACCTGGGCATTGACTACATCGTCTACGACTTCCACAGCCAGAAGTCAGGCCCACTGCTCAGACAACTCTATGTCCGCCAAGCGCTCCAGCACCTGCTCAATCAGCCGGCGATCGTCAAGAACGTGTACCACGGCTACGCCAAGCCGACCTATGGGCCGATCCCACTGGCCCCGAAGAACTCCCTGGTGTCGTCGGTGGAGAAGCACAACCCCTACCCGTACAGCATTGCCGCGGCGAAGAAGCTTCTGGCGGGTCACGGCTGGACCGTGTCGGGCACGGGCACGGACACCTGTGCCAGCCCGGGGACCGGGCCAGGGCACTGCGGCCCGGGGATCGCCAAGGGACGGCACCTCACCCTCGACCTGCTCTTCTCTTCGGGGAGGCAGCCTATAAAGCGGCAGGCGTCGTTCCTCAAGTCCTCGGCAGCGAAAGCCGGCATCACCGTCAACCTGTCCGCCGCCCCGTTCAATTCGGTGGTGTCCACCGTCACCGGCGGTAACAACTGGGCACTGGGAGAATACGGCGGTTTCTCTTACTCCACCGTGCCCACGGGCAACCAGCTCTTTCTCACCGGCGCTGCCCTCAATTCCGGTCACTACTCCAATCCGGTGGACGACCGGAACATCCGAGCCACGCTGCACTCCAACAACCCTCAGAGTTTCGTCACCTACGAGAACCATCTGGCCAAGCGGCTCCCCTTCCTGTGGGTGCCGACCCCCGCCTACCAGTTGACCGAGGTGACCGCCGGCTTGCACGGAGTGGCGCCGCAGAACGCGTATCTGACCCTGGCGCCGGAGGACTGGTACTACACGAAGGGATAGATCCGCTTGTGAAGCCCACCGATCTCGGTCTCCTCCGTCAACCCGGCCCACCTACCCTGTCTCCGGACGGCCAACGGGTGGCGGTCGCCGTCACCTGGCTGGATCTGGACGCTGACGCGTACCGCAGTCACCTGTGGATGCTGGCGGCGGAGGGACCCAGTCCGGCCGAACCGTTCACCAGGGGGTGGCGGGACACCGACCCCCGCTGGTCCCCAGACGGGCGTCACATTGCGTTCTTGAGGGCGGAACAAGAGGGCAAGCCGCAGGTCCACGTGATACCGACGGCGGGAGGCGAGGCTCGCCGGCTGAGCGACCATCCCCTGGGCGCAGGTCCTCCGGTGTGGAGCCCGAGCGGTGACCGCCTGGCCTATGTCGCCCGGGTGCCCGAGGAGGGCCGCTACGGCACCAAAGAAGGGGTGAGCGCGGACCGGGAGCCACCGCGGCGGATCACCACCCTGTCCTATCGTCTGGACGACGTCGGGTTCACCCTGGACCGCCGACCGCAGATCTTCGTCGTGGCGCTGGATGGGGCTGATGCCGCGCCCGTGCAGGTCACGAGGGGCGACTACGACCACGACCAGGTTGCCTGGAGCCCGGACGGCCAATGGCTCGCCTTCGTCTCCGCCCGTCACGACACCCGGGACCGTGATCTGGTCGCTGACGTGTGCATGGTGTCGCCGGAGGGGGGAGAGGTGCGCCAGGTGACCCGGTCGACCATGCCGGTCGCCAGGCCTGCGTTCGCCCCCGACGGCTCGAGCCTCGTCTTCTTGAGCCCGGGTGAGCTGGGACCGGAGGGCATCGACCTGGTGGGCCGGAACGTGGGGCTGTGGCAGGTGCCGGTCTCGGCCGCCGAGGTGCCCGTGCGGTTGACCGAGCCCGAGCCGGTGCACCTCGACGAGGCGGAGGGCCGACCGCTGACGGTGGATCCCGCGGGCGTGCTGGCGGCCAAGGTGGAGCGGGGGGCGGTGCACCTGGTGCGGATCGGGCCCGACGGCAAGCCGGTCCCCGTCCTCGGGGGGCGACGTCAGGTCCAAGGTCACGACGCCACCCGTCTGCCAGATGGAGGGGTACGGGTGGCTGCCACCGTGACCGGGCCGACCAGTGCCGGCGAAGTGGTCGTCCTCGACGAGGGGTGGGCCCCGGAGCGGGTGGTGAGCGCCTTCGGGGAGCACTTCGAGGACGAGGTTCCCCTCCGCCCGATGGAGGAACTGGTGGCCGAGGCCCCTGACGGCTACGCCGTGCACGGCTGGGTCCTCCGGCCTCCCGGTGCAGGACCCCATCCTGTGTTGCTGTTGGTCCACGGCGGACCCTTTCGGCACTACGGCTGGGCGCTGTTCGACGAGGCCCAGGTCTACGCGGGTGCTGGTTACGCGGTGGTCATGGGTAACCCCCGGGGCTCGGCCGGCTACGGGGAGGCCCATGGCAGGGCCATCGTGGGCCGGATGGGGACCGTCGACGCCGACGATTTGCTCGCCCTGTTGGACATGGCCCTCGAGTCCCCTGACCTCGACCGGGATCAGGTCGGGGTCCTGGGCGGCTCCTACGGCGGATGGATGACGACCTGGCTGATCGGGCACACGGCACGGTTCCGGGCCGCGGTGAGCGAGCGCGCCGTCAACACCTGGGACAGCTTCGTCGGTTCAAGTGACATCGGATGGTTCTTCGCCCGTGCCTACGTGGGTCCTGGGGACGAGGCCCAGGCGGCCCAGTCGCCCTTGCGCTATGCGCCGGCGATCGCCACTCCCACCTTGATCATCCATTCCGAGCACGACTGGCGTTGTCCCCTCGAGCAGGCGCAGCGGCTGTATGTGTCCCTCAAGCTGGAGGACGTGCCCTGCGAGCTCCTGTTGTTCCCCGGGGAGGGCCATGAGCTCTCCCGTTCGGGCCTGCCCAGCCACCGGGTGGCCCGTTTCGACGCCATTCTCGACTGGTTCGCCCGGTTCCTCAGGAGGTCTGACACGTGAGAGACGAGACGCCGCGACGACTGTTCCACGGTGGCCAGGTCTTCGACGGCACCGGGTCCCCACCCGCCCCGGCGGATGTGGTCGTGGAAGGGGGGACCATTGTCGAGGTGGGGGCGGGGCTCGATGGGGACGAGCAGGTCGACGTGCGCGGCCTGACCGTGTTACCGGGGTTGTTCGACTGTCACGTGCACGTGTGCAGTTCGGGCGTGGACCTGATGGCCCGCCTGCAGCGGCCGTTCTCCTATCAGTTCTACGAGGCGCAGGCGAGCCTGGGTGCCACCCTGGACTGCGGGATCACCACGGTCCGCGACGCATCGGGTGCCGACCTCGGGATTCGCCAGGCCCAGGCCGACGGCCTCGTGCGGGGTCCCCGGCTGCGAATCTCGGTCACGGCCTTGTCCCAGACCGGCGGGCACGGCGATGGCTGGATGCCCTCTGGCGCCTGCGCGACCCACTGGCTGGCCCATCCGGGTCGGCCCTCGGGCATCGTCGACGGCCCGGACGAGATGCGTCGCAAGGTGCGGGAGGTGGTGCGAGCGGGAGCCGACGTCATCAAGGTGTTCACCTCCGGCGGGGTCCTCTCCCCGAGGGACGACCCCAGGCACGGCCACTTCCGGGACGACGAGCTGGCGGTGGCGGTGGCCGAGGCCGACGCGGCGGGACTCCCGGTCATGGCCCACGCCCAGGCGACAACGGGGATCAAGGCGGCGGTGCGGGCGGGGATCCGCTCGATCGAGCACGGCATCTATCTCGACGACGAGGCCATCGCCATGATGCTGGAGCGGGGGACCTGGCTGGTCCCCACCCTTGTGGCGCCGAGGGCCGTCCTCGCCGCCGCCGACGCCGGCGCCCGGCTTCCGGAGGCGTCGCTCAGGAAGGCCCGGGAGGTTATCGACGTGCACCGGGCGTCCTTCGCCAAGGCGGTCGCCGGCGGGGTGAAGGTGGCGATGGGCACCGATGCCGGTGTGGGCCCCCATGGCTCGAACCTGGACGAGCTGGCGCTCATGGCAGACGGTGGGATGGACCCGGCCTCGGTGCTGGTGGCCACCACCTCCTCCGCGGCCCAGCTGGTGGGGGTGGCGGACTCCCTGGGCACCGTGGAGCCGGGGAAGCGGGCGGATCTGGTGCTCCTGGCGGGGGATCCCTACGACTTCGAGGGCGTGCGGGACCGTGTCCGGGCCGTCTACCAGGACGGCGTGCGAGTCAGCGGCTAAGTCCGGGCACCAGGCCCACCCGGTGTCGGGGGAGGCCGGTGGCGGCGCACCATCCCCGTGGTCGCCCCCCCAGCTTGTCGGCCCTGAGCCGGGGCGCCCGTGCGGGCCGGTCGGCAGCCGCCGCTGCCGCCACGGCCCGTGCCTACGAGACCCGGGCCAGCCATCCAACGGTCCGCCGCAGCCCCTCGGCCAGGTCGATACGGGGCTCCCAGCCCAGGACCGACCGGGCCAGGGTGATGTCGGGCTGTCGGCGGGTCGGGTCGTCGGTCGGCAGGGGCTCGAAGACAATGGTCGACGACGAGGCCAAACGCTTCGCCGAGGCCCAGACCATGGCCTGGCACCGGGCCCGGGGGGTGCGGACGGGTATCGCCCGCATACACAACACCTACGGACCCCGACTGCGGCCGGGGGACGGCCGGGTGGTGGCGAACTTCC
>DASQQH010000357.1:0-3950 GCA_035643555.1 Acidimicrobiales bacterium
GACCCGGCCGAGAACACCGGCGAGGCCACCGGCACCACGGCAAAGACGTGGTAGCGCTCTAGCAGGGCCCGCGCCTGGGACACGTCGGTGCTCGGGTCGGTCTGGTCGTCGAGGCGGGCAGCCATCTGGATCTTGCGCCCGTCCACCCCCCCGGCGGCGTTCACCATGTCGAAGTAGGCCTGGGCGCCGTCGAAGGCCGCGCCGAACTGGCCGCCCAGGGGCCCGGTGACCGACGCCAGGCCGCCGACCCGGATCGAGGTGGGCGTCACCCCGGGGGCCGACCCCTGGGAGCCGGCGAACTGCCCGGGCGGGGCGTTGCCACAGGAGGCGGCCACCACCGAGAGAGCGAGGCCCACCGCCGCCGCCCTGGCCCACCCCCACCGCACGGGCCGCTACCAGCGCTCGAGCAGCTGGGCGCGCTTCGCGTCGTGCTCCGTTCTGGAGATGATCCCCCGTCGGCACAGGTTGTCCAGCTGCTCCAGCTGCTCGGGGATCGACAGGGAGCTGCCCCTGCCCTGGCCGGCGCCGTGGGCGGCCTCGATCGCCCCCAGGACCTGGCGTTGCACCGCCGCCGGGCGGGGCACCCGGGTCACCAGCTCCTGGCCCCACTCCCCACCGGACTCGATGAACAGCCGGCCCCACCCGAACGCCCGCTGGAGGATCCGCTGGTCGTAGGCGACGTCGTTGACCCGCCCGAGCAGGATCTCCCGGACGTGGCGCCCCAGGACCCCTCGACGGAGCACGATCCGCTGGGAGGTGACCACGAAGCTGGTCGTCGCCCACCGCAGATAGCGGATCCCCACCCAGACCAGGCACAGGAGCACCAGGGCCAGGGCGGCCTCCACGCCCAACTTGGGGACCAGGTGGATGACGAAGGCCGCGATGGCCACCCCCACCGAGGCCAGGGTGAGCACCAGCGGCCGGGCGAGGAAGGTCCAGTGGGGGCGCAGGTCGAGCACCACCTCCTCACCCTCACCCAGCAGCCGCGTCGGATGAGCCACGCCGCGAAGCGTAGCCACCCGTGGGTCACCGTGGCCGTCATCGGGGTTGCCTCCGCCCGACCGGGCCCCCCCGGGCTACTGGCCGAGCTTGCCGGCGATCGTCCCCGCCGAGCGCAGGGCGGCGCCGTCGGCCCCCGCCGTGGTCCACTGGACGGTGGGGCGCCGGGTGGCCTCCTCGGCCATGTCGGCCAGCAGCCGGGCGAAGGGGACGGCCGGCTCCACCCACAGGTACTTGGCCAGGGAGCCCGGCACCGTGTTGATCTCGTTCACGAACAGCGCCTCCCCGTCCGAGAGGAAGTCCAGGCGGGCGATCCCCCGCAGCCCCACCAGGGCGGCGATGCGGCGCGCCGCCCGGCGGAGCTGGTCCGCCAGCTCCGGGGCCAGGTCCGCCGGCAGCTCCCGGGGCGCGCTCACCATGCCCTCACCCCCGACGTACTTGTCGGCGTAGCTCAGGATCTCCCCGGCCTCCGAGGACCGCAGGGGCCGCTCGATGGCCGACAGGGCCAGCTCCGGCCAGGACCGGACCGCCACCTGCACGTCGTGCAGGTCCGGGCGGTAGGGCTCGATGACCGCCCCCTGGCGCAGGTGCAGGTTGGCGTCCAGACGGGCCCGAGCCGTGGCCAGGTCCTCGACCACCTCGATGCCGATGGAGGACCCCCCGTAGCGGGGCTTGACGATGTAGGGGCCCCCGAAGCCCGGCCACCCCTCGGGAAGCTCCTCCCCCGGCTCCGCCAGGACCCGGGGGAGGCAGGGCAGCCCGGCCCCGGCCACCACCGCCCCGAAGGCCAGCTTGTCCATCCCGAGGGCCGCCCCGGCGGCGGTTGGCCCGGTGTAGGAAACCCCGGCCAGGTCCAGGGCGGCCTGGAGGGTCCCGTCCTCCCCCGGTCCGCCGTGACAGCAGTTCAGCGCCAGATCCAGGGCCAGCACCCGGTCCCTGCCCAGCCGGCCTCCGGGGGCCACGAAGCCCCCGCCCGGGGCGGCCACCAGCCGCAGGGGGCTCGCCCCCCGGGGAACGCCGTCGGCGAAGTCGGCGCCCTCGAGACCGGGGTCCACCTCCAGCCAGTCCCCGGTCTTGGCCCAGTACAGGAGCCGCACCTGGGTGCCCCGGGACCCGCCTGCCCCGTCCCCCGACAGCGCCCTCGCCGCCTGGAGGCCGGTCAGCACGCTCACGTCGTGCTCGGGGGAGGGGCCCCCGAGGATCACTGCGATGTCGCCCATGCCCACCTCATCTGGTCGGGCCCGAGGCCGGCCGGCGTCGACGGCCCCGGGCGCAGGGTCCGGCCGATCACGGGAAGTGATCCGGCAGGTCGTTCTCGTAGAGGACGCTGTCGCCGGGTCCCAGGTGCTCGCGGACCCAGGCCACGGCCTGGTCCCGGTTCTGGACCACCAGCACCTCCGGCGACCCCGCCGCGGCGGCCGGGTCCGGCGCGGTCTCGCCGTCGCCCGCGGCGGCGAGGTCGACCAGCCGGCGGGCCGACCCCGTGCCCACGGGCGTGGCCTTGGGGTTCGCCCCCACCCCCGAGAGGAGGGCGCGGCGGTTGGTGTGGCCCACGACCACCAGATCGCTCACCACCTCGCGGGCCAGGGCGCCCAGGGCCTCGTTCTCCGCCGCCTGGCGGCTGCCGAGCTCGACCATGCCGGGGGTCACCAGGACCCGGCGATGACCGTCGGCGGACTCCCGGGCCAGGGCGGCGAGGGCCAGCCGGGCGCCGGCGGGGTTGGCGTTGTAGGTGTCGTCGAAGATGGTGAACCCCCCAGCCGCCTCGAACCGGGCCAGGCGGTTGCGGGCGACAGGAAGGGTCGCCAGCCGGTGGGCCACCTCACCGGCGCTGGCCCCCAGCTCGAGGGCCACGGCCACCGCGCAGGCCACGTTGGTCGCCGCCGCCCCCCCACCTCCGGCCACCCCACCGAACCCGCCCAGACACCGCCCGCCAACGACCACCCGGGTCTCCCCCGCCCCCTCGGGGCTCTCACCCCGGGCCTGGTCCCCCTCGGCCGGCCCCACGTACACGTCGGCCTTGGGGTCCCGGGCCGAGCAGCGCCAGACACGGCGGCCCTCCGCCCGCACCCGGTCGGCGATGGCGGCCAGGCGGCTGTCGTCCACGTTGAGCACGATGGTGGACGCCTTCTCCAGGATCTCCGACTTGGCCTCGACGATACGGTCCTCGCTGCCGAAGCGCTCCAGGTGCACCGGCCCGATGGCGGTGATGACCGACACGGTGGGCCGGATCCAGGTGCACAGGGCGGCGATCTCGCCCTTGCGGTAGGTGCCCATCTCGGCCACGAAGACCTCGGTGCCCTGGGCCAGGTGCTCGTTGACCGTCCGGGCCAGCCCGGGGCGGTTGTTGAAGCTGGCCGGGCTGGCGACCACGGACCGGGTGGTCTCGAGCAGGTGGGCCACGTAGCCCTTGGTGCTGGTCTTGCCGTAGGAGCCGGTGATCGCCACCACCGTGGGGCGCACCCGCTCCAGCCGGGCCGCCGCCGAGGCGACGAACCGGGCGCCCAGCCGGCGCTCGAGGGGGGCGGTGAGGGCGCAGGCCACATCGACCAGCACCGGCGTCCCCAGGGCGACCAGGCCCGCCAGGGCCGCCCCGCCGCCGGGGAAGCCCCCCACCTCGACACCGAGCACCGCCGAGCCGGCGAGAGCGATGAGGACCAGCCCCGCCGACACGGCCGCCAGGGTGCGCAGCCGCCGGGTCCAGGCCAGTTTGGCCGTCCGCCCCCGCAGCGACAGCCCCACCGGCCCGGCGGCCACCACCGCCGCGGTCACCACGGCCACGGCCGGCCGGGACAGCGACACCAGGACGGCCAGGCAGCCCAGCGCCCCCAGCAGCCGGTTGAACCCGATCCCCGCCCACCATCGCCACGCGAACCGCGTGGCCGCCGGTGCCAGGTAGTGCTCCCGTTGGGCCACCCGCAACCATCGCAGCCCACCGAGAGCGGATCCGC
>DASQQH010000358.1:0-3440 GCA_035643555.1 Acidimicrobiales bacterium
CCCCGCCAGGGCCACCGGCAGGGAGACCGCTCCTCGCTCGAGGTCGGCCAGGTCCAGCCCCGCTGCGTCCAGGGTGACCTCCAGGCCCTCGTCCCAGGTCACCAGGCGGCGGTCGTCGACCACGAGGGACGCCACCGGAGCGTAGGCGCCCGCCCCGGCGCCGGTTGCCTCCTCGACCTGGCGGGCCTGGAGCCGGAGGGCCCGGAGCCGGACGTCCACCCGGGCGCCCGGTCCCGGGCGCAGGAGGACCTCGGTCCTGGCGAACCAGGCCTCGGGCCCACCGGCCTCGCACCAGCCCCGGGGCGCCAGCACCCCGAACTGCCAGCGCAGGTGGTTCTTGGCCGACGAGGCCCGGTAGGGGTAGAGGACGTAGCCCTCGTGGAGGACCGCGTCGGCCACCCGACGTGCCGCCTCGAAGCCCGGGTGCGGGCTGCCCCCGGCGGTCACGCCTGCTCCTCGGCGCGGGCCCGTGTCAGCACCTCGTCCACCACCGCCTCCCAGGTGGGAAGCGCCCGCTCGGCCTTGTACCGGGCGAGGGCCCAGTAGCTCTCCCGGGGGAGCCGCAGCCAGGTGCACCCGGGGAAGTGGCGGTCCATCGCCTCCCGCCAGGTGGCCACCGGCAGGTCAAAGCGGGCCTCGAGGGTCCAGGGCACCGGGGTCACCCGCAGCCGCCCGTCCTGGTCCTGGGCGAAGGCCGTGCCGCTGAACAGGACCAGGAGGGGGATCTCGCCCCCGTCCAGGGCGGCCAGGTAGGACGCGGCGGCCACTTCGGTGTCGTAGGTGCAGGGGAGGGGCAGGTCGACCTGGGTGGCACCCCCGAAGGCGGGGACCGTGCGCTCGACCTGGGCCCACACCACGCTGGACTGGGTGTCGCCCCAGCGGTCCGGGCTGCCCCACAGGGCCAGCAGGCGGTCCGCCTCGGGCGGGGTGTGGTGGCGCTGGCGAGGGTCGATGCGGACCTGGGCCCGCAGGAGCAGGGTCTCCACCCGGCCACCGTCGACCTCCTCGACCCTGAGGCCCAGGTTGATGGTGGGGGACAGGGCCGTGGGGTCCACCGCCGCCCCCGCGACGGAGATGGCGAGGGTGGTCACCCCCGGCGCCTCCCCTCGCACCGCTGGTGGAGACGGTCGAAGAAGGCCTCGATCGCCTCCCGGGCCTCCTGGCCCCCGTCGAAGCCCCGCCAGGAGGCCCGGACCAGGCCCACCAGCTCGTAGCAGGCGTCGATGGGCACCCGGTAGCAGGCGAAGCGCCCTGGCGCCGCCCGGCGGACCAGGAGGGCCTCCACGTCGGGCGCCATCCCCGCCAGGTCGGGGGTGGCGCCCACGAGCCGGTCCCAGCTGGCGAGCGGCAGGAGCGACTCGGTGGCCCCCGCCGGCCCGGGATAGAGACACACCGTCCGGCCCACGGGGGTGGCCACGAAGAAGAACGCCAACCCCACGGGGATCTGCAGGGCCTCCCAGGTGGCCTCGTCGAGGTCGATCGCCACCAGGCGGTAGGCCTCGGGAACCGCCCGCCACCGCCCCCTGGCGGCGGCCTCGTTGGTGAACAGCAGCCAGCAGGCACGACAGGAGCACCGCAGGGCCTGGGCGTCGATGTCCACCACGTGGGCGTGGTCCTGGTCCAGGGGGGCGTTGCACAGGTCACAGACGCTGCCCGGGGGCGGGGGAGGCCGGCGCTCGAGGAACCGGCGCAGGCCCGCCAGGGCCGGGGCCGGTTCGGTCGCCCCGGGGGCGGTCACGAGGCCTCCTGTCCGCCCGGCGCCCGGGGGCGCAGGGAGATCGGGACGGGACGGGGAGGCGGGGGCACCACCTCCACCGCCACCGCCACCTCGGGGACCGAGCTGGCGAGCTCGGCCTCCGCGGCCCGACGCAGCATGGTCCCGGCGGTGCCACGGCCCTCGGGGCCGGCCAGACGGAGCCGTACCACCCCGGCCTCGAGGCCGATGAGGGTGAGCTCGGCGCCGCTGGCCGCCCCGTTCAGGGACGCCCGGGCCCGGTCGAGGGCCTCGCCCACCCGGGCGTCCACACCGGCGGGGTGGAGGTCGTGGAGGACCAGGAGGCTTGCCACCAGGTCATCGTCGACCAGGGCGGCGAGCAGGTCGGCCCCGCCGGCGTCCAGCCCGGCCAGGATGTCGCAGATCCGGGCCAGGCCGGTCCCGTACAGCTCGACCAGGAGGCGGACCAGCTCGTCCACCTCGGCGCGGGTGCGGGGGTCGGCGTGGCCACCGAGCTCGGTGACCAGCGCCTCGATCCGGTCGCTGAGTTGGCGGAGACGGGCGTCCTCGGCCACCCCGGCTACCCCTGGTGCACCGACGAGGGGCTGTGGTGGGCCTCCACGACCTTGCCGGGTCCCAGGTACATGTGGACCCCGCAGGGCAGGCAGGGGTCGAAGCTGCGCACGGCGCGCATGATGTCGACACCCTTGAAGTCGTCGGGACCGTTTTCCTCGAAGATCGGCGTGTTCTGCACCGCGTCCTCGTAGGGCCCGGGGGTGCCGTAGGAGTCGCGGGGATTGGCGTTCCAGGGGGTGGGTGGATACGGGTGGTAGTTGGCGATCTTGCCGTCGCGGATCACCAGATGGTGGGACAGCACCCCCCGGACCGCCTCGGTGAAGCCGCACCCGATGCCCTCCTCGGGGACGGTGAAGGGCTCCCAGGTCTTGGTGCGACCGGCGCGGATCTCGGAGAGGGCCTGCTCGACGAAGTACAGGGCGCAGGCCGCCGCGTAGGCCTGGAAGTAGGTCCGGGCCCGGTCCCGCTCGATGGCGTTGCTCCACTGGGGGATCCGCCACTCCAGGGTGGTGGCGGGCTTGAGCGCCGTGCGGGGCAGGTTGATCTCAACGCTGTGGCCGGTGGCCTTGACGAACCCGATGTCCACCAGGCCGGAGAGGGCGGTGGACCACAGCCGGGCGATGGGGCCCCCGCCGGTGTCGAGGGCCAGGTGGTCGGTCCCGTCGTACCACCGGGGGGACATCACCCAGGAGTAGTGGTTGTCGAAGTCCCGCTTGCCGGGCTTGGGGACCGTGTGCTGGTTCCAGGGGTGGCGCTCGTCAACCGTGTTCCCCAGGGGGTCGGTCCGCACGAAGCGCTCCATGCCCTGCCAGTCCTCGTAGTACGAGCTGCCCAGCAGGATGCGGATCCCCAGGTTGATGTCCACCAGGTCGTTGGTGACCAGGCGGCCGTCCACCACCACCCCGGGGGTGACGAACATCTTCCGTCCCCAGGCGGTCATGTCCCGGTAGGAGAAGTTGCAGGCCTCAGGGTCCTGGAAGCTGCCCCAGCACCCGAGGAGGACGCGCCGCCGCCCCACCTCGGCGAGTGGATCGTCAACCTCGGCGAGGCCGCCGAGTACATGTTCGACCACAACATCTTCCAGGAGAACCTGGTGGGGGTGGACTTCTGCGAGCAGATGGTGGCGGCCACCAATCCCGGGGTGCTGGCC
>DASQQH010000359.1:0-2838 GCA_035643555.1 Acidimicrobiales bacterium
CCCAGGTAGGGGTAGGCCCCCTCGGTGGTGGCGGCGTAGACATCGCCGGTGCGGGTCCAGTCGCCCTGGAAGGTCCGTCGCGTGGCCTCGGCCCGGCACCAGTAGCCGAGGGCCGCCGAGTCCCCCTTGACCAGCAGCTGGCCCGGCTGGTCGGCCTCGGTGACCGTGGCACCCTCGTCGTCCACCAGCCGGACCTCGTACCCGGGTACGGGGCTGCCGCTGGTGCCCGCCAGCACCGCCCCCCGGCGGTTGGACAGGAAGATGTGGAGCAGTTCGGTGGAGCCCAGACCGTCCAGGATCTCGACCCCGAAGCGCTCCTTGAACCGGTGGAACAGCTCCGCGGGGAGGGGCTCGCCGGCCGACACCGCCGCGCGGACCGAGGAGAAGGTGTCGTCGGAGATGGTCGAGGACAGCAGGGCGGCGTAGAAGGTGGGGACACCGAAGAACAGGCTGGGGCGCTCGGCGGCCACGGTGGCGGCGACCCCGGCGGGGGTGGGCCGTGCCGGGTCGAGGACGGTGGTGGCCCCGCTCGCCAACGGGAAGGTGAGGCTGTTGCCCAGCCCGTAGGCGAAGAAGAGCTTGGCCACCGAGAAGCAGACGTCGTCCGGCCCGACCGACAGGACCTGTGCGGCGTAGGTCTCCGCCGTGGTCCGCAGGTCGGCGTGGCGGTGCATCGCTGCCTTGGCGGCCCCGGTGGTGCCCGAGGTGTACAGCCAGAACGCCGGCGAGTCCGCCCAGGTGGGATACACCCCCGGGTCAGGGCCCTCCCCCTCGGCGCCCAGCGTGTCGGCGAAACGGTGGACCCGGACCCCCTGGGGTGCCGCCACCTCGGCCGGGCCGGCCACGATCAGGTCGGCCACCTCCGGGGCGTTGGCGCAGAGCTCGCCCGCGGCCTCGGCGAAGGCGGCGGAGAGCACGACCACCCGGGCCCGGGCGTCGGCGGCGAGGGCCCCCAGCTCGGCCCCGAGGAGCATGGTCGACACGGGCACGGGCACCGCCCCGATCCGAAGGCCCCCGAGGAAGGTGGCCACCCATTCCGGCCCGTCGACCATCGCCACCAGGACCCGCTGCTCGGGCTGGACGCCGAGTGCGGCGAGCCCTGCTCCCGCGGTGGCCACGGACCGGGCCAGCTCGGCGTAGGTCAGGCAGCGGTCCTCGCTGCGAAGGGCCACCCGATCGCCCCGGCCGGCGTCCAGGTGCCGGTCGACCAGCCAGGTGGCGGCGTTGAATACCTCGGGCCGGGCCACGCCCATGGTGCCTCCTTCGTGGGGTACTGTGTACGATCGCGTGGTGGGTCGTCAAGAGGATGTCACACCTTCGGAGGAGCTCACGGCGACGGACGAGGGGTCCCCGGCGGTGCGGACGGGCCAGGACGGGGGTCCGGGTGGGCTGGGGGCCCCGAGCGGGGCGCGGGGCCTGCTGCTGACCGTGCTCGGGGAGTTCGTCCTCCCCTGGGGAGGGGCCGCCCAGTCGTCCGCCCTGGTGGCCGCCCTCGGGGCGCTGGGCATCGAGGCGGGCACCGCCCGGCAGGTCCTGGCCAGGTCGGCCGCCCGGGGCTGGCTGAGCCGGGAGAAACTGGGGGCTCGCACCCGGTGGCATCTCACGACCCGGGCGGGGGAGCTCCTGGCGGAGGGCGCCGAGCGGATCTACGGCTTCGGCCGTCACCGGCCCGCGTGGGACGGCCGCTGGCTGCTGGTGATCGTGCGCGTCCCGGAGCGCCAGCGGGCCCTCCGCTACCGGCTCCGGGCCCGTCTCACCTGGGCGGGCTTCGGCCCTCTGGGCCAGGGGCTGTGGCTGTCCCCCTACGTCGAGCGGGAGGCGCTCGCCGTCGAGGTGGTGAAGGCCCTGGGCCTCGAGGCGGCCACCTCGTTCGTGGGGGACTTCGGGCGCCTGGGGGACCTCGAGGACCTGGTGGCCGACGCCTGGAACCTGGAGGCGCTCGGTCGGCGGTACCAGCGGTTCGCGACCTGGGCCGGCGCCCTGGCGCCGGTGGGGGAACAGGCGGCGTTCGGGGCCGTGGCCCGCCTGGTCCACGAGTGGCGCCAGTTCCCCCTGCTCGACCCCGAGCTCCCGGGGAGCCTGCTGCCCGACGGTTGGCCGGGGGACCTGGCCCTGGAGCGGTTCCACCACCTCCATCGGGCCTGGCGGCCATCGGCGTGGTCCTGGTGGGAGCGGCTGGCCCCGTGATGCAGGTCGAGGTCGGCGGCCGGCGGGTGGAGGTGGAGGACCGCCCGGGGACGGCGGTCGGGGCTCCTCCTCTGGTCCTGTTGCACGAGGGCCTGGGCTGCGTGGCGCTGTGGCGGGACCTGCCGGAGCGGTTGGCTGGGGCCACGGGCAGCCGGGTGGTGACCTGGTCCCGCTACGGGCACGGCGGCTCGGAGGTCCTCGAGGGCCACCGGGAGCCCGGCTACATGCACGACGAGGCGCTGCTCGCCCTCCCCGAGCTGCGCGACACCCTGGGGGTGGGACGGCCGGTCCTGGTGGGCCACAGCGACGGGACCTCGATCGCCCTGATCCACGCCGGGGCCCGCCGGTGGCCGGTGGCCGGGGTGGTGCTGCTCGCCCCGCACGTGTTCGTCGAGGAGGCGTGCCTGGCCGGCATCGCCGGCGCGCGCCGGTCCTACCGGGACACCGACCTGCGGCAGCGACTGGCCCGCTACCACCGGGACCCCGACGCCACCTTCTACGGCTGGGCGGACGTCTGGCTCTCGGAGGCCTTCACCGCCTGGAACGTGGAGGACTCCCTGGCAGGCGTGGACTGTCCCGTCCTCGTGGTGCAGGGCACCGAGGACCCCTATGGCACCCTGGCCCAGGTTGACGCCGTGGAGGCGGGTGTGA
>DASQQH010000360.1:0-8020 GCA_035643555.1 Acidimicrobiales bacterium
GGAGGCTTCGAGCCTGGCCAGGACGTAGTCGACGGCGTCCCGGACGGTCTTCAGGTCCTCGAGGTCCTCGTCCTCGATCCGGAAGTTCTCCACCCGGTCGCCGAGCTCCTCCTCCAGGGCCTCGACCAGCTCGATCAGGGCCAGGGAGTCGGCGTCCAGGTCCTCGGAGAAGGACGCGCCCTCGACGATCCGGTCGGGGTCGATCTCCAGGATGTCGGCCAACTGTCCCCGGATGAGACCGAGGACCGTCTTTCGGTCCAGGGAACTGTGCTTCAAGTGGGTCTCAGGCGACACGCTGGGCTCCGTTGCGTCAACAGGACGGGGGAATCTTACCGGGCGCGTCGAGCCGACGGTGGACCTCCGGCGACCGTCGGCCCACCAGCCCGGGCCTGGCCGCCGCCACCAGGACGGCGAGGGTCACCATCACCGGGGCCAGCCCGTTGTCCTGGTGCCAGGTGGGAACCGGCCCCACGGCGCCGTTCACCAGCCGGTCGGCCGTGGTCCCGATCGCCGCCGCCCGACCATGCGAACGGAGGTGGGGACCTGCGGACCCCGGGTTGCCTGCATCCCCGACGGGGTCGCTCCCGTTCGCCCGTGGACCCCGTCGTGGTCGCCATGACAGGCCTCCCTCCCCCGCCACGGTCCCTCGGTCACCCTGTGGCCGGCGACGGCAGGGTGCCCCAACCCCGGGGCCTCAGGCGCCGGCGCCCTGGCCCGCCCCGGTCCCCAGGGCGGCCCGGAGGTCCTCGACCAGGCCACCCGCGGCCAGGTCGTGGGCGGCCCGCACGGCGTTGGTCACGGCCGCGGCCGAGGACGCCCCGTGGCTGATGACACACACCCCGTTCACGCCAAGCAGCATCCCCCCGCCCGGGGACTCCGGGTCGAGCTCGGCCCGCAGGGGGGCCAGCAACGGCCGCAGCACCTCCGCCGCCTCCCGTCCGGCCGGGGTGGCCTCCATGGCCCGGTCGAGGGTGTCGCTCAGGTGGCCGAAGGCACCCTCCAGGGCCTTCAGCACGACGTTGCCCGTGAACCCGTCGGTGACCACCACGTCGGCGACGCCGGTCAGCACATCGCCCCCCTCGACGTTGCCGATGAACCACAGGTCCTCCGCCTCGGTGAGGAGGGTGTGGGCCTCCTTGACCAGGGTGGTGCCCTTCCCGGCCTCCTCGCCGATCGACAGCAGCGCGACCCGCGGCTTGGCGATCCCATAGCGGCGATGGGCGAACACGGCGCCCATCACGGCGAACTGGAACAGCCACGAGGCCGAGCACTCGGCGTTGGCCCCCGCGTCGAGCAGGGTGACCGGGGTGCCCCCCGGTACGGCCAGGGGGGTGGCGATCGCAGGTCGGGCGACGCCCCGGATGCGGCCCATCCGCAGCAGGGCGCTGGCCATGGCCGCCCCGGTGTTGCCGGCGCTCACCATGGCCGCGGCCCGCCCGTCGCGCACCGCCTCGGCCGCCCGCACGACCGAGGCGTCCTTCTTGCGCCGGACCCCCCGCCCGGGCTCCTCGTCCATGGCGATGACCTCGCCGGCCGGGACCACCTGGAGCGGCTCCACGTCCCCGAGTTCGGCGGGGTCCCCCACCAGGAGGACGTCCAGGCCCTCCTCCTGGGCGGCGCGGCGGGCCCCGGCGACGACGGCGGCGGGAGCGTGGTCCCCACCCATGGCGTCCACCGCCACCGGCAGGGCGGTGGCGGAGCGGGACGGGGCGCCGTCGGGCGTGGTTAGGGGACGGGCCGCCATGACCCTCCCCCGTCGGCGACCGGGGGCGTCACTCGACCTCGATCGCCTGGCGGCCGTGGTACCAGCCGCAGGTGGGGCACACCACGTGGGGGAGCTTCGCCTGGTGGCACTGCGGACACACGCTGCGGGGGGGCTGGTGGAGGGACCAGCTCGACGCCCGCCGGCTGCGGGTCTTGGCTTTGGAGGTCTTCTTCTTCGGGACTGCCATCGTTCGCTCGCTCTCGTCAGCCTCGCTGGCCCGGAGCCCGGCCCGGGCGACCTGCACCGGGCCCGCCTGCCACCTGGGCCCGCCGACTCGTACCCCTGGAGTTTGCCAGGTCAGCCCGCCTCGCCCGGCCGCTGGCCCTCCCGGAGGACGTCCAGGGCGGCCCATCGGGGGTCCACCTGTGCGGTCCGGCAGTCGCAGGCCGTCGTGTTGCGGTCGGCACCGCACTCGGGGCACAGGCCCTGGCAGTCCCGCCGGCACAGGGGAGCGAGGGGCAGCTCGAGGAGGACCGCGTCGCGGGCCAGGGGCGCCAGATCCAGGTGGTCGCCGGCCAGGCGGTAGGTCGTCTCCGCGTCACCCCCCTCCTCGTACAGCTCCCGGACCGGGGTCCGGAGGTGGCCGCCGGTCAGCGCCAGGCACCGTCGGCACTCCCCCTCCCAGGGGGCCTCGACCCACCCGGTGGCGAGGATCCCGGGGAAGGCCGCCTCCAGGGTGACATCGACCTCGACCTCGGCGCCCTCGGGCACCCGGTTCCCGCAGACCACCAGGTCGGGGATGGCACCCTGGCGCAGCTCCCGGCGGTGGGCACCGGGGTGGCCGAGGATGGCGGCCACGTTGACGGCGAACGGATGACGGGACATGGCCTCGCAACAGCTCGGGCGATCTCCTAGGAGGCTACCGGTCCTGGTCGAAGACGGTGTCGTCGGCCTCGCCCGCGGCGGCCGCCTCCTGGCTGGGCCGGGCCTGGTCCTCCCGCTCGGGGGGCCCGGTGCCCCGGAGCTTGTCCCGCCCGGCGCGCACGGTCCTGGTCACCCGCTCGAGGACCACCTCGAAGTCCCCGAGCCGCCGGTCGCAGTAGTCCTCGGCATCGTGGCGGAGGCGGCGGGCCTCCTCCCGGGCCTCCTCGACCAGCCGGTCGGCCTCGTGCTTGGCGTCCCGGACGATCTGGCTGCGCTGGACCATCCGCTCGGCACGCACCCGCGCCGCCTCGACGATCTCCTCGGCCTCCCGTCTGGCCTTGGCCAGGTGCTCCTCCCGCTCCCGCAGGAGCCACCGTGCCCGCCGCAGATCCTCGGGGAGGCGCTCGACGGCGTCCTCCAGCAACTCCAGGACCTCCTCCCGGCTCACCAGGGCGGCGTTCGACAGGGGCATGGACCTGGCGTTGGCCACCAGCTCCACCGCCTGGCGCAGCAGGACCTCGCTGTCGGGGTGGTCGGGGTCCTCTCGGGCGCTCATGGCCCCAGGTTCCGCCCCTTGAGCCTGGCGGCCACCGGCGGGGGCACCAGGCTGGTCACATCGCCGCCCAGGCGGGTGACCTCCCGCAGCAGCCGCGACGCCACGAAGGAGTACGAGGAGCTCGTGGGAATGAACAGGGTCTGGATCCCCGACAGCTGCTGGTTCATCTGGGCCATCTGCATCTCCAGCTCGAAGTCGGTCACCGCCCGCAGGCCGCGCAGCAGCGCCGTCGCCTCCACCTCCCGGGCCAGGTCCACGACCAGGCCGGTCATGGACACGATCCTCACCCCCTGCAGGTGGACCACGGACTCCTGGAGCATCTGGGTCCGCTCGGCCAGGGGGAAGAGGGGCTCACCCTTCTGGGGATTGCGGATGACCCCCACCACCACGCGGTCGAACAGGGTGGTCGCCCCCTCCACCACCTCGAGGTGGCCCTTGTGGAAAGGGTCGAACGATCCCGGGAAGAGGGCGGTGGTCACTCGGTGCCTTTCGGTGGAGGAGCGTTCAGGGGGCATGCCAGGGTCACCACCGTACTGCCGTAGCGTCTCACACGGAGCGTTCTCCACCCCGCCGGGGGGTCCACCGGGGCGTCCGACTCGGCGACCACCAGCCCGGCACCCAGGCCGGCGTAGACCGCGCCCCACCGGTCGAAGCCGTAGGGAGGATCGCAGAGGACCAGGTCGAAGGCGCCGGTGGCGTCCCCCGTCCCGGGCGCCGAGCCCCCGTTGGCGGCCACCCACGTCGGGACGTCCGCACGCACCAGCCGGGCGCGGCCGCCCCCGCCGGGGCCCAGGACCTCCAGGTTGGCCCGCACCGCCGCCAGGGCCCGGGGGTCGTTGTCCACGAAGGTCACCGCGGCCGCCCCCCGGGACAGGGCCTCGATACCGAGGGCCCCGCTGCCGGCGAACAGGTCCGCCACCTGGGCCTCCTGCACCGCCCCCATGCTGTCCAGCATGGCGAACACGGCCTCCCGTACCCGGTCCCGGGTGGGCCGGATCCCCCGGCCGGGGGGAGCACGCAGCCCCCGCCCCCGGGCCACCCCCGCGACTACGCGCACCGCACCGGCCCCCGGCCCCTCGTCACCGGCCCACCCGGGAGGGCGGCGGCGCTCACCCCGTCGTGGGCTGCCGCCGGAGGTAGTGGTACTCCTCGTTGGGCAGCTGGCCGCTGGCCATGGCCAGGCGGTTGGTGAAGTTGTACATCGCCGCCAGCTCGGCCACGTCCCAGACCTCCTCCCGGCTCAGCCCCAGGGCCACCAACCCGGCGATGTCGTCCTGATCGCACTCGGTGGGGGTCCGGGTGACCTTCACCGCGTAGTCGAGGATGGCCCGCCGCCGCTCGGACAGGCCCGCCCGGCGGTAGTCCAGGGTGATCCGGTCGGCGAGCACCGGGTCGCCGAGCTCCTCCCGCAGGGCGGCCCCGTGGGCGACCAGGCAGTACAGGCACCCGTTGGCCATCGACACCGCCACCGCCACCATCTCCCGCTCGGCCGTGGACAACCCGGGGCTCCCCTCGTGGAGCTGGCGGAAGTGGGAGAACCAGGACCGCAGCCGGTCCGGCCGCCAGGCGTAGGCGCGGAACACGTTGGGAACGAACCCCAGCCGCTCCCGGGCCTTGGCGTACAGCTTGGCCACGTCCTCGGGCAGCTCGTCCTCCGCGGGCACCGGGAACCAGCTGATCTCCTGCTCATCGGCCATGCCCGGATCGTACCGGCGGGGTGGCCCCCCGGTTCGGTGGGCCAGGCGGCCCCGGTCACCCCTTGAACAGGTACGCGGCCTCCTCGTCGGCCAGAAGCCGGCGCACCTCCTCGGCGAGGTTCGGGTGGGTGTGGGCGAGGCCCGCCTCGCCGTCCATGGCGAAGGCCACACGCCGGGCCTCCCCCACCAGGGCCCGGTCCCGTCGCAGCGAGGCCAGCTTGAGGTCCGACCGGCCCTTCTGGCGTACCCCGAGGATGGTGCCCTCCCCCCGCAGGTCGAGATCCTCCTCGGCCAGCACGAACCCGTCGTCGGACGACGCCAGCACCTCGAGGCGGCGCTCGGCCTCGGGCGAGGAGGCGGTCCCCAGGAGATAGCACCACGAGGTCGCCTCTCCCCGGCCCACCCGGCCCCGGAGCTGGTGCAGCTGGGCCATGCCGAAGCGCTCGGCGTCCTCGATCACCATGACGGTGGCGTCGGGGACGTCCACGCCCACCTCGATGACGGTGGTGGCCACCAGGACCCCCACCTCACCCCGGCGGAAGGACGCCATGACCGCCTCCTTCTCCCGGGCGGAGAGCTGGCCGTGCAGCAGCCCGAGGGGCACCCCGGCCAGCTCGGCCCGGGACAGCCGCTCGGCCTCTTCCACCGCGGAGGCCGCCTCCACCCGCTCGGAGCCCTCGACCAGGGGGCAGACCACGTAGGCCCGACGGCCCTCGGCCACCTGCTCCCGGACCTTGTCCCAGGCCGCCTGGACCTCCAGGGGACCCCGGGCCCAGCTGGTGCGCACCGGGGTCCGTCCAGGGGGGCGCTCCCGCATCTCTGTGACGTCCAGGTCCCCGAACACCGTCATCGCCGCCGAGCGGGGGATGGGCGTGGCGGTCATGACCAACACGTCGGGGTCCGCCCCGCCCGAGGCCCGCCCCTTCTCCCGCAGCACCGCCCGCTGGTTCACCCCGAACCGATGCTGCTCATCGATCACCACCACCCCCAGCGAGGCGAAGGACACCTCCTCGGTCAGCAGGGCGTGGGTCCCGACCAGGATGTCCACCGACCCGGCGCGCAGGTCCGCATGGAGCCTGGTCCGCTCGGCGGCGGTCGTCCTGTTGGTGAGGAGCGCCACCCGGACCGCCCGCCCGGGGCCGTCGTCGGCGACGGTGAGGGGCGCCACCAGGTCCCGGACCGCCAGATGGTGCTGCTCGGCGAGGACCTCGGTGGGGGCCATGACGGCCCCCTGGTGGCCCCCCTGGACCGCGACCAGCAGCGCCGCCACGGCGACCACGGTCTTGCCCGAACCCACGTCCCCCTGGAGCAGGCGGTGCATGGGACGGGGACGGGCCAGGTCGCCCAGGATCTGGGTGAGGGCCTGGTCCTGGGCCTCGGTGAGGGTGAAGGGCAGGCAGCGACGGAACCGCCCGAGCAGGTCCTCCTCCCCGGCGACGGTGTGGGGGATGCCCACCGCCTGGCGCTCGAGGGACCGCTTGCGGGCGACCAGCTCCGCCTGCAGGCGGAGGAGCTCATCGAAGGCCAGGCGCTTCCTCGCCCGCTGGGCGTCGGCCATGGTGGCAGGACGGTGGATGTGGTGGAAGGCCTCGCTCCGCCCCACCAGACCCAGGTGGGAAAGGTGCTCGGCCGGCACCGGGTCCTCCAGCTCGGGCACCCGCCGCAGCGCCTCGGCGACGCACTCGGCCAGCTCCCAGGTGGAGACCCCCGCCTTCTCGGACTGGGGATAGACGGGGACGATGCGGCTGGTGCGGTCCCCGATCAGGTCCACCACCGGGTTGGTCATCTGCAGCCGCCCCCGGTAGGACTCGACCCGGCCGAAGACCGCCACGTCCTGGCCGGCCTTGAGCTGGCGGGACCGCCAGGACTGGTTGAAGAACGTCAACCGCAGGTAGGCCCGGCCGTCGGAGACGTCGACCTCGACCAGGGTGCGCCGTTGCCGGGTGCGACGGGCGTTCACACGCCGGACGGTGGCGAGCACCGTGGCCTCCTCCCCCGCGGCCAGCTCGCCGATGGCCGCCTCCCGTGTCCGGTCGATGTAGCGGTGGGGGTAGTGGGTGAGCAGGTCGTAGACCGTGGCGATCCCCATGTCCTCGAGGGCCCCGGCCCGCTTGGGCCCCACCCGCTTGACCTCGGTCACCGGAACGGTGTCCAGGTAGGCGAGGGTCCGCCCCTCGGGAGCGCTCACTCGATGCTGACCAGGTAGGGGTGGCGGCGCTGGCCCCCCTGGTGGACCTCGACCGCCGCCCAGGGGCGGTGGGCGTCCAGCCACTCCCGCACCCGTCGGGTGTCGGCTGCGGCCACCCCGGCGCCCTCCACCAGGACGACCCGGCGGTGGTCGTCGCGGCACAGCTTGGCCAGGAGCCCGCACGCCGCCTCTGCCGGACCGGCGGCCTCCACCACCTCGATCCGCCCCGCCGACAGCCCGAGCCAGTCCCCCACCGCGACCGGCCCGGCGACACCCTCGCTGGCCCGCACCGCCTGGGTGACCTCCCCGGTGACCACCAGGGTCAGGGCCTCACCCGGGGCCTCCTGGCCCTCGGCCCCCGGGCCTGGCCCGACCGGAGCCCGGTGGCCCCCGCCCGCCAGGTCGACCACCCGGACGTCCCGGGGGCGCCCGGCGTCGAGGGCGGCCTGCAGCACGGCCCCGATGTCGTCGGTGTGGACGTGGCAACTCCAGGCCACCCCGTCCTCGGCGGCGGTGCCCTCGCCAGCGATCACCACCGACTCACCCCGGGCGACCCACGCCTCGCGCAGCGTCGGGATAGCCTCCTCGGACGCCGAGAGTCGGCACATCACCTCGAAGCGCGGCCCCGTCGCCTCCGAGGACTCGACGGGCGGGTCCGGGGGGCCGTCGGCGGCGGGCCCACCCGAGGCGGCGGCGGGTTCCTCGGCCTCGGTGGCGACCGGCGGCGCCCAGGGCACCGCTCCCGGGTCGGGGAGGCGGCGGCCGTCCACGACCGTCAGCAAGGCGTCCACCAGCAACGTGTAGCCCGCCCCGCCGGCATCCACCACCTGCGCCCTGGTCAGGGCGGGGAGCTGGTCCCGGGTGCGGGCCAGGGCGTCGCCGCCGGCGACCCGGGCCTCGTCGAGCACGGCCCTGAGGCCCTCCCCGGCGGCCGCGGCGGCGGTCGCCGC
>DASQQH010000361.1:0-3755 GCA_035643555.1 Acidimicrobiales bacterium
CACATGGCCCGCCACTACACCGACGGTGTCCCCGCCGAGGACCGCCGGGCTGCCGAGCACATGGGCGACCTTCTCCGCCAACGGGGAGAGGGAGCGAGGCCGGCGGCGGGTGGTCGGTCATCGCCATGACCGCTCCCGCCCGGTTGGTCCCCGGGATCGTCAATGGTCCCCCCACTGCCCTCGCCGGCCCCAGCGCCCTTGACAACCCCTTCCTCCCCGGCGGGAACGTCGCCCTCCAGGAGACGCTCCACGGCCCGGCGGGGGACCCGCCTGCGACCGCTGATGACGAGCACCGGAAGGGGGAGATCACCCCGATCGATGGCCCGGTAGATGGACGACCGGCTCTGGCCGAGCAGGATCGCCGTCTCCTCCACGCTCAGCAGGGGCTTTCGGGCAAGCCGCTGGTCACCTCGCGCCATGGTCATCCTCCTGTGGATCGGTGATCGGTGTCGGACGGGTCGCTGGCGGAGCAGGACCGGCCATCGGACCGGGCCTCCTCCCGGGCCAGGCGGCGGGCATCGACCCGCTCCCGGGCGGCGGACTCGGCCGGCCAGGCGTCACCGGCCGAGGACCACCCCCGCCCGGCGAAGGACCACTCGGCCACGGTCCGAGAGGACGCCGGGGGCGGTCCCTCTCCCCGGCGCTCGGCCCGCCAGGCCCGCCTGGCCGCCCGGAGGGCCCCGAGGGTGGTGGAATACGACCGGCTCTTGGTGAGCCAGTGGCCCCGGAACCCGAGGGTGTGGGCCCAGGCCCGCAGGCGCAGGTGGGCGAGCTCGGGGCGGCCCCGAGGTCCCAGGCGGTGCGGACCATCCGGGCCAGGTGAGGATTGAGGCGCTCCTCCAGGTGCACAAGGTCGCCTGCTCGGATCCGGTGGTCCAACGCCCCGGTCGGATCGGTGGACTTGGTGGCGTACTTGGCGAGGTAGGCCGCCGCCACCCCCGGCACCGGTCCTCCCGCCCCGATCACCTCGAGGTCCACCTGGTGGCCCCAGCGGGCACTGCCGCCTCCTGTCGTCGCGGCCGGGTTCACTGGCCCGTGGTCGAGCAGCTTTGGAAGACAAGGACCATGACCGCCACACGGGACTTGGGGTCCGTACCTGGCGACCAGGGCGCCGGAGCGCTTGGAAGAGGGCGTGCCGCTGGGAGATCTCGCCTCGGCGATCTTCACCGGCGTCAGGGCCGTCACGGAACTGGACCACCCCGGCCCTGGCCGTCTGCCGTACCTCAAGCCCCGTGACGTGCGCGCCAAGTCTGCACCGAACACCTGGACCGATGACCTTCGAGTCACCGCAGGCCCCGGCGACGTGATCGTCCCCAGAGACGGTGAGCGCGGAGCTGCGCTCGCACCCAACGACCCAGTGGTCCCGAGTGCCGGGGTGCTCGTCGCTCGCATAGGCGACCCCGAGCGGGCGACCGTGGTCGCCCACCACCTCGACAGCGTCGCCGGGCAGTCCGTTAGGCGCCTCCTGGTCGCAGGCACCTCATTCGTCCCGCACCTCAACCGAAGCGCCCTCGCCCGCTTCCCGCTGCCCGCCGAGGCACTCCAGCCGGCCATCCACGAGTCCATCCTCAACGACCGCCCTGGTGCTGAGCTCCCGCCCCCACCACTCGCCGAGCGCCTCCAGAGGATCCTGTGGAGCTGACCTGCGACCTCTCGCCCCTGGCATACGCCGAGATGTACAAGCTCGTGCGCCACGACCGGGACCTGCAGGTCCGGGTGCATGACCGCCTCGAGGAACTGGGGCGCAGCGCCGACTGGCTCGACGAGATCGTCGAGCGCTACGAGCTGCAGTGGGAGTGGGAGGCCCGCTACGACCCCGAGCCAGTTCCGCAGGCGGAGGCCGACCTGGCCGCATGGACCGCCGGCCACCGGCTCCGCCGGGCCGGCTCGCCCACCGGCCGCCCGTCCGGCCCTCCGGACAGCCTCCTGCCGGTGCTGCTCTGGTTACAACCTTCCCTACAGGGTCAAGCGTCGAGCCTCGACAGCGCACTCTAAACTTATTAGAGTAACGACATGCCCACTGTAGCCGCCGAGCAGGCGGTCGCCCAGCCCCCAGAGCGGCGAGGGCGGAAGCTCCTCGATCTGCGGGAGGACCAGTGGTTCGACCGGAAGAGCAACCGGATCAAGCCACCAGAGCTCGCCAACGCGATGATCGGGTTCGCGAACGCGGAAGGCGGGATCATCGTCGTCGGACTGTGGAACGGCAAGGTCGAGGGCGTCGACGCTCGTGCAACCTCCCTCAGCACTTGGCAGCAAGCGGCCATGGACTACTCCATTCCGCCAGTCCCAGCGACCAGCCGACTGGTCGAGTGTGTCAACGACCGCGGAGAGCGGGACCACCTGCTGGTCATCGAAGTGGAGACGTCCGCCCTCGTCCACTGGAACCAGAGAGACGAAGTCTTCCTGCGGGTCGGTGACGAGAACAGGCGCCTCTCCTTCCATCAACGTCAGGAGCTGCAGTACGACAAGGGGCAGGCGACCTACGAGAGCACCGTCGTGGAGGGCGCTTCGAGGCGGGACCTCGACAACGACCTGCTGCAGAGCTATGCCGACGCGCTGAAGCACCCGAATCCGGGCCGCCTCCTCAAAGCCCGGGGGCTCCTCACCCGCGAGGACCGCGTGACCGTGGCTGCCGCGCTGCTCTTCGCCGAACACCCTCAGCAGTGGCTGCCCGAGGCGTACATCCGCGTCCTACGCTACCAGGGCACCGAACGGGGCACCGGTGCCAGACAGCAACTGCTAAGTGACGAGCGCTTCGACGGACCGATCCCCCAGCAATTGCTCAATGCCAGGCAGGTGATCTTCGAGAGAATCCCCACGCGTCAGGCACTCGGAAGCGGCGGGAGGTTCGACCGCATTGGGCTGATACCCGGGGACGCGTGGTTAGAGGGCCTGGTCAACGCCGCCATCCATCGTTCGTACAGCATGAGCGGGGACCACATCCGTGTCGAGATCTTCGACGACCGGGTCGAAGTCGAAAGCCCTGGCCGGTTTCCGGGGATAGCCGATGCCAGGGATCCGCTCAAGGTAACCCGCTTCGCCCGCAACCCGAGGATCGCGCGCGTGTGCGCCGACCTGAGCTTCGGCCAGGAGCTCGGTGAGGGTATCCGGCGGATGTTCGAGGAGATGCGCTTGGCGGGACTGGCCGATCCGCAATACGTCCAGACTGCCGGGAGTGTTCGGGTCACGCTGTTGTCGACCCCTGTCGATCGCGCCCTGGAGGCGCGGTTGCCAAGGGGGTCGCGCGAGGTGCTCCGAGCGATTCGGGAGGCCGGTCGGGCCAGCACGGGAGACATCACTGAGGTGACCGGTCGATCGCGCCCGTCCGTGCGAGCGCAGCTGCGTGCACTTGAGACCGCCGGCCTCATCCAGTGGAACGGCCACAGCCCCAAGGATCCCCGTGCGTACTGGACGGTCAAGGTTGGTTGAGTGACATGAAAGTCGTTCCGGGCTCTGTCAACGCTCTGACCAGCGATGATCTCCCTACTGGAAACGAACTCTAAAGCCGTCTGTCCATGGGAGCCTGTCAGCGGCGATCGGCGCGACCGGGATGCGCACTCCGGCGTGCGGCACCCACACCACGGTGCGCTCAGCCGAGCGGAACTGGAGCGCAGCCCATCTCGGCAGTGAGCGAAGGCGCGACGCTCGGCGCCGTCGGGGAGTGGCTCGAGATGGTGGACGACCAGGCTGACGCTGAGCGCCAGACCTTCGAAGTCCAGCTGCCCTTCGACGACCCCGACGAGCGTGCCTGATCG
>DASQQH010000362.1:0-2626 GCA_035643555.1 Acidimicrobiales bacterium
ATGACGTTGGGCGGGTTGTAGAGGTGCATGCCCAGGAACGAGCGCCCGAAGCCCGGCGAGCGGTCGCGGCACATGGCGGCGATGGACAGCCCCGACGAGACCGTGGCCACGATGGCGTCCGGCTTGCGGTGGCGGTCCACCTTCTCGAACATGGCCCGCTTGGTGTCGAGGTCCTCGACGACGGCCTCGTGGATCAGGTCGGCCTCGGCCACCGCGCGCGCCAGGTCGTCGTCGTAGCTGCCGACGTCGATGAGGGCGCCGACCGCCGTCGACTTCAGCATGTCCTCGGCGCGCTCGCGACCGGCGATAGCCTTGTCGCGCGTGCGCGCCAGGAACGTGGTGGGCACGCCGGCGGCGGCGAAGACCGCTCCGCTGCCCGCCCCCATGGCACCGTTCGCTCCCAGGACCACGGCTCGTTGTGGGTAACGTCGCATGAGCTGATATACAAGCATGGATAGCGCCTGTGTCAACCCGCATTGTGAAACTGCTGTAAACAGGGAACCTCATGAATGCACCGTGCTTCCGCAGGCCGAGAAGGCCTGTACTCGCGAGCCGGTCTTGTTTAACGCTCCTGTCACCGCCCGCGGCGAAATGTCATAGGTCCCGCGCCTTAGGTCCCGCTAGGAAGTGCCCTTCGAGGCTAGCCGTTCCCGGGCGGCTGGCCGACACTATGCGACGGCTGACCCTGAGCTAGGAGGCTGGCATGAAAGAAATGCTCGACGCGATCCTCGACCCCGCCAGCCAGCAGGCTGACTTCGCTGCGCTGCCGCTGCCGAAGACCTACCGGGCCGTCACCCTGCACCGCGATGAGGAGCACATGTTCGACGGCGTACCCGACCGCGAACGCGACCCCCGCAAGTCGCTGCACATCGAGGAAGTACCGGTCCCCGAGCTCGGCCTCGGCGAGGCGCTCATCGCGGTCATGGCCAGCTCGGTCAACTACAACACGGTGTGGAGCTCGATCTTCGCGCCCGTGCCCACCTTCGCCTTCCTGCGCCGTTACGGGAAGCTGTCCCAGCTCACCGCCCGGCATGACCTGCCCTATCACGTGGTCGGCTCGGACCTGGCGGGCGTGGTGCTGCGCACCGGGCCCGGCGTGACCGTGTGGAAGCCGGGGGAGGAGGTCGTCGCGCACTGCCTGTCCGTGGAGCTGGAGAGTTCCGACGGGCACAACGACACCATGCTCGACCCCGAGCAGCGCATTTGGGGCTACGAGACCAACTTCGGCGGCCTGGCCGAACTGGCCCTGGTCAAGACCAACCAGCTGATGCCCAAGCCCAAGCACCTGACCTGGGAGGAGGCGGCGACGCCCGGCCTGGTGAACTCCACCGCCTTCCGGCAGCTGGTCTCGGACAACGGCGCCTCGATGAAGCAGGGCAACAACATCCTGATCTGGGGCGCCAGCGGCGGTCTCGGCGCCTACGCCACCCAGTACGCGCTGGCGGGCGGGGCCATCCCGATCTGCGTGGTCTCCAGCGAGCACAAGGCCGAGCTGTGCCGGTCGATGGGGGCCGAGCTGATCATCAACCGGGCCGCCGAGGGCTACCAGTTCTGGCAGGACGAGGCCACCCAGGACCCCAAGGAGTGGCAGCGGTTCGGTGCCAGGATCCGCGAGCTCACCGGCGGCGAGGACCCGGACATCGTCTTCGAGCACCCTGGCCGGGAGACGTTCGGCGCCTCGGTGTACGTGGCCCGCAAGGGCGGCACGATCGTGACCTGCGCCTCGACCTCGGGCTTCCTGCACGAGTACGACAACCGCTACCTGTGGATGAGCCTGAAGCGGATCATCGGCTCGCACTTCGCCAACTACCGTGAGGCGTGGCAGGCCAACCGGCTGATCGCCAAGGGCATGATCCACCCCACGATGTCGGCGGTGTACCCGCTGGAGCAGACCGGCCAGGCCGCCCTGGACGTCCACCGGAACCTGCACCACGGCAAGGTCGCGGTGCTGTGCCTGGCCCCGCACGAAGGCCTCGGCGTCCGTGACCACCTGCTCCGGGAGAGGCATCTGACCGAGATCAAGCGGTTCCGTAATGAATAGTCCGAACGGACCGGGGCTCGACGCCCCGGCGCCAGGCCTCGTGTCGCTCATGCTGGCGCCGGGGTCCGGGGGGGCCAAGCGGGACCGGCCGTGGCTGATGCGGACCTACGCCGGGCACTCGACCGCGAAGGAATCCAACGCGCTGTTCCGCCGGAACCTGGCCAAGGGCCAGACCGGCCTGTCGGTGGCGTTCGACCTGCCCACCCAGACCGGGTACGACGCCGACCACGTGCTGGCCCGCGGCGAGGTCGGCCGGGTCGGCGTACCGGTCGGCCACCTGGGCGACATGCGGGCGCTGTTCGAGGGCATCCCGCTCGAGCGGACGAACACCTCGATGACGATCAACGCCACCGCTATGTGGCTGCTCGCGCTGTACCAGGTCGTGGCCGAGGAGCAGGGCGCCGACCTGGCCGCGCTGACCGGCACCACCCAGAACGACATCATCAAGGAGTACCTGTCCCGCGGCACCTACGTGTTCCCGCCGGGTCCCTCGGTGCGCCTGACCACCGACGTGATCGCCTACACGGTGGCCCGCATGCCCAAGTGGAACCCGGTCAACGTGTGCAGTTACCATCTCCAGGAGGC
>DASQQH010000363.1:0-3947 GCA_035643555.1 Acidimicrobiales bacterium
GCAGGCCGAGAACGCCCGTCCGGGGACCACCGAGTGGACCATCCAGGGCCAGGCCCGCCCCCATGCGCTCGAGGGCTACGCCGACCGCGTGAGCACCGTGGGGGGGGAGACGGTCACCCTCTACGTGCACTGTGCCGCCCCCAGCTTCCGGGTCGACGCCTTCCGCATGGGCTACTACCAGGGCAAGGGGGCCAGGCTGGTGTGGCGCTCCCCCAACGTCGAGGGCCGGGCCCAGCCGCCCGCCTCCTTCGTCCCCGGGGTGAACATGGTGGAGTGCCACTGGGCCCCCTCGCTGCGGGTGCCGGTGGGCCGGGACTGGCCACCGGGGGACTACCTGTTCAAGCTCACCGCCTCGGACGGCCAGGCCCGCTATGTGCCGATCGTGGTCAGGGACGACGCCAGCCGGGCCACCTATCTGGTCCTCAACGCGGTCACCACCTACCAGGCCTACAACTGGTGGGGCGGCTACTGCCTGTACTACGGGCCCGACCGGGCCGGGGCGGTCTACACCGGCCCCCACGGCGGGGCGGGCAAGTCGTTCACCACCAGGTCCCGGGTGGTGTCCTTCGACCGCCCGTACCCCCACAACTGGTCCTACGGGGCGGCCGACTTCATGGGCAACGAGCTGCCCCTGGTGATGCTGGCCGAGCGCCTGGGCCTGGACGTCGGCTACTGGACCGACGTGGACCTCCACCAGCGACCCCACCAGCTCAGCAGGCACCGGTGCCTGCTGAGCCTGGGCCACGACGAGTACTGGTCGGCCCCGATGTTCGACGCGGCCCTCCACGGCCGGGACACCGGGATGAACCTCGTGTTCCTGGGGGCCAACGCCTGCTTCCGCCACATCCGCTTCGCCCCCTCCCCCCTGGGGCCCGACCGCCACCAGATCTGCTACAAGGTGGCGACCGAGGACCCCCTCTACGGCACGGACAACGCCGCGGTGACCGCCGACTGGCCCGACCCCCCCCAGCCCCGTCCCGAGTCCGTCCTCATCGGCAACATGTACCAGTCCAACGGGGTGAGCGCCGACCTGGTGGTGGCCGACGCCGCCGCCTGGGTGCTGGCCGGCACGGGACTGCGGGACGGGGACCGGCTGGCCAAGGTGGTGGGCAGCGAGTACGACGGCTACGACCCGGCCATCCCCGGCCCCCGCAACCTCGACGTGGTGGCCCACTCCCCCGTCGTGGCCTTTGGTCATCCCGGCTATGCCGACCTGACCTGGTACACCCACGGCCGGGGTGGGGGGGTGTTCGCCACCGGCACCAACTGGTGGGTGGCCAAGCTCGCGGCCAACCCGGGCCGGTTCAACCAGGGCCTGGTCCCGCCCTCGATCCCCGGGGTGACCGCCCCCCTGACCAGGATCACCGAGAACGTCCTGGCCGCCTGCGCCCCCGGGCCGGCCGGCCACACCCACCCCTCCCGGGGCACCTGGCGGCGCTTCTACCCGGGGCCCCGGGCGCCGTCGCTGGCGTCCAACTACCGCACCTCCTGGCCCGCCTGAGCCCGGGCCGGGGCCACGGCCGCCGGTCGGTCCCGTCCCGGCGCCTCCGTAAGCTTGGAAGACATCCGGGCCCATCGGGGGCCGGGCGACCGGTGCGTGGAGCCGCATGAGCGTGAGGAACACCGAGGAGCGACCCCGCCCCGGGGTCCCCTGCCCCACGACCGGGCTCACGCCACGGCCCCGCCCGAGCACCGCCCGCCCGGAGAACATGCCCGCCCGGCGGGGCCCCCACTGGTGGCGCTGGCTGCGGCGGTGCTTCGAGGCGGCCCTGATCGCCGGCGGCCTCTACGCCCTGTGGCACGAGCGTCACGACGTCTCCCAGGCGGCGCGCCTGTTCACCCACCTCTCCTGGCCCTGGGTGGCGGCGGCGGCCGCCGCGGAGGTGGCCTCCATGGTGGTCTTCGCCCGCCTCCAGCGGTGGCTGCTCAGGGCGGGCGGGGTGGACCTGGGCCTCGGGGCCATGACCGAGATCACCGTGGCGGGCAACTCGCTGTCGGTCAGCCTGCCCGGCGGGGCGGCCTGGTCGGCGGCCTGGGCGTTCGAGCAGCTGCGCCGGCGGGGGGCGGACCGGACCCTGGCCGTGTGGGTGCTGCTGGTGGCCGGCGCCCTGGGCAGCTTCGCCCTGTTCGTCCTCATGGTGGCCGGGGTGTGGATCGCGGGGTCCACGGGGCCGGTCTCGAGCCTGCGCAGCGCGGCGCTGGGGCTGGCGCTCATCCCGGTGGCCGCGGGGGCCCTGTTCGTCGCGGCCCGGCGCAGCCGGGCGGTCAGGCGCTGGCTCGTGGCCGTGGTGGGCATCCTCGAGGCCCACCTCCCCTGGGGGGACCGTGTCGGGCGGGGGCTGCGCACCCTGGTCCACCGGCTGGCCGCGGTCCAGCCCAGCCGGCGGGACTGGGCGGCCACCTTCGCCATGGCCCTCCTGAACTGGATCTACGACGCCGCCTGTCTGGTCCTTTCGATGCTGGCTCTCGGGATCCCGGTCCCCTGGCGAGGCCTGCTGGTCGCCTACGCCCTGGCCCAGCTCGGCGCCAGCCTGCCCATCACCCCGGGGGGGATCGGCGTGGTGGAGGGAAGCCTGTCACTGGCCCTCATCGCCTACGGCGTGCACCCCAACGACGCGGTGGCCGCCGCCCTCCTCTACCGGGTCATCAGCTTCTGGGCGCTGGTGCCGGTGGGATGGGCCGCCTGGAGCTGGCTGGAGCTCCAGACCCGCCACGACCGCCGTGGCAGCCGGCACCATCCCTGGGCCTGGCACCACGGGGTGCCCGCCCGGGATCGCTGACCCGCCGGGCCCGGCGGGCTCACCCGCAGGGGGCGTTCCACCGGCCCAGCACCGGCGTGTCCCGCTCCCAGCCGAGCACGCTCAACGTCCCGGGATCGAGGGCCAGCAGGCCTCCCCCGTCGGCACCGAGGCCCACCCAGCGGGCGGCCAGCACCCGGAGGATGTGGCCGTGGGCGAAGACCGCCACGTCCCCGCGCTGGGCGCGGAGGGCGGCCACCACGGCGTCCGCCCGGGCCGCCACCTCCCCGGGCGACTCCCCGCCCGGAGCGCCGTCGACCCACAGGGACCACTCGGGCCGCTGGCGGTGGATCTCGGCGGTGGTGAGGCCCTCGTAGCTGCCGTAGTCCCACTCCACCAGGCGGGGGCACACCTCCGCCCGCTCGGCGAACCCGGCCAGGGCGCAGGTCTCCCGGGCCCGGCGCAGGGGGCTGGTCAGCACCCTGGCGAAGGTCCACGACCCGAGCACCGGCGCCAGGGCCCTGGCCTCCTCCTTCCCCTCGGGCTCCAGGGGCAGGTCCGTGGCCCCGGTGTGCCGGTGGGTCCGGCTCCAGGAGGTCTGGCCGTGTCGGACCAGCACCGCCCGCGGGTGCTTATCCCCCTCACCCGGCACGGCTTGCCGCCCACGGGTCGAAGGCCCGGTCCCAGGCCGCCGCCCCCGCCAGCCCCGCGTCGTCCCCGAGGACGGCCCGCACCACCTCGACGGGGTCACGACGGCCCGGCGGGGCGTCGGCGGCGAGCCGCTCCCCGAGCGTGGCGACGAGGGAGTCGTCGGAGAGCCCGACACCGCCGCCGACCACCACCACGTCGGGGGAGAACGACTCGATGACGTTCCGCAGGCCGACCTCGATGGCGAGGACCACCTCCTCCCACACCCCCCGGGCGGCCCGGTGTCCCGCGGCGGCCAGGGTCTCGACCTCCGGGCCACCGCCGGCGATGCCCACCTCCTCGGCGAGCCGGGCCAGGGCCGTCCCGGAGGCGAGCCGCTCGAAGGTCGCCGGCTCCCCGGCGCCGAAGGCCCGGCGGTCGATCACGGTGTGGCCCACCTCGGCCAGCGAGCGCTGCCCGTGGAGCAGGCGACCCCCGAGCACCACCCCCGCGCCCACACCCGTGGAGACCGTCACGTAGGCCACGTCGGCGTACCCCTTGCCCGCGCCGAAGTAGGCCTCC
>DASQQH010000364.1:0-6747 GCA_035643555.1 Acidimicrobiales bacterium
GACCGGAGCCGCCCGCTGGTGAGCGGCAACTGGAAGATGCACCACAGCCACTTCGAGGCCATCCAGGTGGCCCAGAAGCTGGGCTACCGCCTCTCGCCCGGCGAGCTGAGCGCCGCGGAGGTGTCGCTCCACCCGCCCTTCACGGCCCTGCGCTCGGTCCAGACCGTCCTCGAGTCGGACGAGACCCCGATCGCCGTCGGGGCCCAGCACTGCCACTGGGAGGACGAGGGCGCCTACACGGGCGAGATCAGCGCGGCGATGCTGGCCAAGCTCAGCGTTCGCTACGTCATCGCCGGCCACTCCGAGCGGCGCCAGCTGTTCGGGGACACCGACGAGAAGGTCAACCGCCGGGTGCAGGCCATCCTCCGCCACCGGATGACCCCCATCCTCTGCGTCGGGGAGACGCTCGAGGAGCGGGAGGCCGGCCACGCGGCGGCGGTGGTCGACCGCCAGGTCCGGGCGGGGCTGGCCGGGCTGGGCCCGGCGACGGTGGGTGGCCTGGTCTTTGCCTACGAGCCCGTGTGGGCGATCGGCACGGGCCACACGGCCACCCCGGAGGACGCCCAGGAGACCTGCTCGGCGATCCGTGCGGTGGTGGCCGAGGTGGCCGGCGGTGACGCCGCCGGGCAGGTGCGGATCCAGTACGGGGGGTCGGTCTCCTCGGGCAACGCCGGCGAGCTCATGGCCCGGCCCGATGTCGACGGGCTCCTGGTCGGGGGGTCCAGCCTGGACGCGGACACCTTCGCCGCCGTGGTGAAGGCCGCCCTCACCGGGTGACCTGGTAGCTTTCGGGGTGGTCGTCCGCCACCAGAGGAGCCCGCCACCCGGTGCTGACCATCACCCTGGTCGTCATCCATGTGATCGTCTCCCTCGCCCTGATCCTGCTGATCCTGCTCCACAGCGGCCGGGGAGGAGGGCTGTCGGACATGTTCGGGGGCGCGGTGGGCTCGGTGGCCTCGGGGTCCACGGTGGCCGAGCGCAACCTGGACCGGATGACCATCGTGCTGGCGGTGGTCTTCACCTTCACCACCCTGTCCCTGGCCCTGCGCCTTCAGTGACGCCGGGGCGCTAGGCTCGCGTCGCCGCGGACGCGGCGCCGTCGTGAGTCGGAGTGGCGGAATAGGTAGACGCGCTAGCTTGAGGGGCTAGTGCCCGCAAGGGCGTGGGGGTTCAAGTCCCCCCTCCGACACAGGGGAATCTGTGGTCGATGATCCCGGGGTGGGTACGGGCCCCGGCGGCGGCGTTGTCAAGGCGGCAGGGGCGGCCAGGCCCGGAGTTCTCCGGTCGCCCGGGCAGCCACGCGTCGTGGTCGACGGGCAGGACCTACCGCCCCCACCGCCGGGTGGGCGCGGTTGTATCGACTGCGACGGCGTCCGTCGATGCTCAGTTCGCACCGGGTGGGTAGTCGGCTTCGTCGGGCCGTATGGCCGGTTGGCGGCGTTCCCGGGGGCGATTCCGTAGCGGGCGAGCGCCTGGTTCACCCGATGGCGTGTTGTCCGGGCGAGCCGCCCGCCGCTGAACGAGGCGTCGTTGGTCACGTCGGGCCCGATCCACGCCGTCGGGTTGAGGGCCGCCATTGCCTGGTCGGTGGCGAACTCGGCCTCGGCGAGCACCAGGCCGGCGAGCGCTCCCCGGAAGACGTCGATCCCGAACGGCGGGATGCCGAGGCGGGTTCCGGCGATGCCTCGCAGGTCGCCGGTGGTGGTCTCCTCCGCCATCCACCGAGTAGGGCCTCCGAGGTTGAGACGCACCCAGACCTGGTCCCCGGCCCGGCGCACGACGCGGGCCGCCGACCGGATCCGCCTCGGCATCGTCGCGACTGCGGGGGCCGGCGACCAGGGGTCATACTGGCTGGTATGACCTCGCGAGTCGGGCCGAAGGGTCAGGTGGTGATCCCGAAGGTGATGCGGGATCGTCTGGGGCTGCGTCCGGGTGATGAAGTTGAGTTCGCCTTGGAAGGGGAGGCGGTGCGAGTGTCGCTGGCCGGGACGGGGCTGGCGTTGCGGGGCCGGTTCGCAGGTGCTGGGTTGACCGAGGTATTGGAGGCGGATCATCGGGCCGAACGGGCGCGGTGAGGGTCTGTTTGGACTCTTGGGCGGTGTTGCGCTGGCTGGAGGGGCGCGAGCCGGCCGCGGGGCGGGTTGATGCGGTGATGGACCAGCCGCCGGTCGTGAGTTGGATCAACCTGGGTGAGGTGTTCTACGTGATCGCAACGGCGGTGGAGGTCGAGGCCGCTCGCTCGACGGTGGCGGCGTTGCGACCGCGCTTGGCTCTCGAGGCCCCGAGCGAGGTGCGGGTGATGGAGGCGGCGGCGTTGAAGGCGGCTCATCCGCTTGCGCATGCCGATGCGTTCGCCATAGCGACAGCGGCGGCGCATCGGGCCGTGTTGTGGACCGGTGATCCTGAGATCCTTGATGCCAGCGCCGGCTGGGAGGTGGAGGATCTCCGGGGCTGACATGAGTTGGAGGCGATGGCTCGGACGGCCACGGGAGCAGGAGGTAGGGGAGTGAGACGCGTGGAGCAACGTTTCGAGCCCCCCTCCGACACGGCCTCTGACCTGCGGTCCGTGGATCGGGGACACCCCTTCCTCCGTGGGCGTCGACAGGGCCCGATGTCAACGGTTTGTCAACCAACATCGGTGTCAGTCACCGCCGACCAGCCTGGCTGCCACCTGGTCGTCGGCGGGGAGGACGTGTGGGTGGACGGCCATCATCGCCGCCACGCTGTGGCCGGTCCGGGCCGCCACCACCCGGGGTGGGCCCCCGACCCCGAGGAGGGCGGCCACCTGGGAGCGACGGAGCCCATGAATGGCGAGACGGGGAAGGGCGGTGACCTTGACCCGGCGGTCGAACCACGTGGACATCCGCCCGGGATGGCTGGGTGCCCCGTCCCCCGGCACGAAGACCAGCTCGCTCTCCCGCGATAGGGGGCCGGCCCGCAGGCGCTCACGGTCCTGGTGGGCTCCATGCCTGCCACGCCCGGCTGTCGCCGTCGCCGCTCCTGTCACCGAGCGCGGCTCCGAGCGCGGGGAACGTCGGGTGCCTCTCCGTGGCTCGCCCACCACCTGGGGGGCGGGACCGACCTCACGGCCGTGGCGTTGCCCTCCCCTGGCGTCTGGTCCTCCAGGGCGACCATGCCCACCAACCCTGCCGCAGGGGAGGCCCATCGCCTCGCCGCGGCCGCCGGTCCGGGGTCACCGGACACGAACGGCGGGCGGGACGTCCCTCCCGGGGGAGCGCCACACCACCCGCCTGCCCCCGGGCCCTGGTGCAAGACTGGGACCGGTGGGGACGGGGACGACCCCGCCAGCGCACAGGAGTACGCGATGACGACCGCCTGCGACGACGTACCCCACCGCCAGAACAGGTGGATCGAGACCCCGTACTCGCCCTTCGAGCCACACCCGGGCGCAGCGGCCCTGACCGCCCCGCCCAGGGCGTCGGGGTTATGGAGCGAGGGAACCGTGGGCCTCGCCGCCGACCTGCACACCGAGCGGCTGGGGGCGATCCTCGCCAGGACCGCCCGGGTCGCCTGGCCGGTCCGGCGTCGCCGGCACCACCACCATCACCACGGCGGGGCCCTCATCGGCCTCACCGTCGCGTGCATCCTGGCCTATGGCTACGTCCTGCTCGCCGCCTGGGCGATGATGGTCTGGATGGTGGTGATCGGGGGCCTCACCATGTGGTGGTCGGTCGTCGGCGCCGCCCTGTGCGTGTCCGCGGGCATCGACCTCGGCCAGTGGGCCAGGCATCGATGGCATCAGGGACGCCCACCCGCGTAAGGCGCGACCGCACGCCTGCTCGGGCAGGGGGAGACCGATGTGGGTGTCGGCGCGCCCGGGCACGGCACGGGTCGTCGGTCACCGTCGCGAGTCGATCGTCACCGCCCCGGCTGTTGTTCCGGCGTGCGACGAACGACCCCCCAACGGCGTCCGAGGAACGACACCCGTGGCGCCCCACGGGCCCACGTCAGGCTCCCCCAGGGTCGGCCCGGTGCGCGGCGCGCGGGGTCATCGGCACCCGGTGGATGGCCGTGGGCATGGTGAGGGGAGCGCCGCGCGCCTGCTCGACGACGTTCCTGCCCAGCCGAGTGCGACCGGCCTCGGGCGTGACGGGTCCGGCGGGCTCCGGGTGCGGCGGCCGGGGACGACGGTCACCCGGGGGAGCATCGCGGGCTTCCACGCCTCGGGTGATCGGCCACGTTCCACCCTCGACGGGGTGGGGTGGCACCCGTCAGGGCCGGGTGCCCGCCAACGGCGCCGTGGGCGGCCCGGCCGGGTGCTCGCACCATCCCCGCCCGCGCCGTGGGGGCGCGGCCGGTAGTGACACGGGGAAGCCTACGGTGGTGGTACTGCCGGTTCGGGTCCCCCCCTGCCGGCAGTCCCCTCCCCGTCGTGAGCCTCGGGGAGGGTGCGGCCGTCGCCAGGTACATCTCGTCACCCGGGCATCACGGTGCGCGGTCTGCTAGCGTGGCGTCCGACGGGGGGGAGCCCGGCTGGCTGGGGGGGTGGAGTGCCCGGCCGGGGCCCTCCTCCCCAGGGTGCCTCGGGGCCGATGGCCCCGACGGGTCGGATCCCACGGTGG
The DNA here is from genome assembly GCA_035643555.1 of Acidimicrobiales bacterium. Classification (GTDB taxonomy): domain Bacteria; phylum Actinomycetota; class Acidimicrobiia; order Acidimicrobiales; family JAJPHD01; genus DASQQH01. The sequence continues at coordinate 4,584 of DASQQH010000364.1, forward strand.
ACGGGCGTTCCCGCCACGGGTGTGATGGGGGTTACCGCCGGGTACAAGCTACGGAATGTGCCTGCGAGCGCACCTCACGGTACCGGGCACCTCCCTCGGTCCTGCCCGGACTCGCCGGGCGCTCCGTCAGCACCTGGGCGACGTCGGTCACGAGACCCTCGATGACCTGGTCCTCGTGGCCTCCGAGCTGGTGACCAACGCCCTGGAGGCGCGGGCCCAGGTGATCGGGGTGGAGGTGTGGGTGCATCACGGCCGCGTGCAGGTGACCGTCAACGACTCGGCTCCCGGGATGCCGACGCCGGTCTGTGCCGGGGAGGACGAGGTCCGCGGCCGCGGACTGGCCATCGTGGGGGCCCTCGCTGCGTCATGGGAGGTACACCCTGAGCCCCGGGGCAAGACCATTGCCTCGACGGTCGTGCTTCCCCGGCCACCGCCCCCGTCACTGGCCCACTGTGGGTGTGAGGCCTGCTCCTGTTGGACCTGAGCGGGTCGGTGACCGCCGGGCGAGCACGCGACGAGCACACCCGCTCCGGACCCCCGACAGCGGTCCGGTGTCGGGCCTCGGGGTCGGGGCGTCGGTGTCCGGCCCCCTGGGGTCGGGCCGGTGCGGGTGCACGTCGGGGCGAGGAGGGTGGGGACCCCCGCACTGACCCGTGAGCGGTGGAAGAACGCCCGGTGTGGCGACCAGCAATTGTGGTCGCCCGTGCGCGCAGGGTGATGAGCGACAGCTCTTCCCACACCGATTCTTCCCGCACCGATTCCGTCGGGCAGGTGATGGCGGGTCGGGCGGAAAATGATTGTGCATCGTGTTCATTTCTCGATACGCCGGTGCCAAGCTGGGCGTGGGGGGGGTTCCAGGGTTTGAGCGGCGTCCCGCCAGCCAGCTCCCCTGGACCCTCCCTGACGGCGTGATGGCGGGTTCGGTCCTCGAGGCCTGGTCGCCGACCCCCCGCCCTCAGGTCGGCGTGCTCGGTGACCGCCGCCAGCGCCTCGGTCGGCCACCAGACCGGTCCCTCCCCGGGAGGGCTCCAGCGCCGAGCCCCCCGGAGGCCTCGATCCCCAGCCCGCCACGTCGGAGCGCCACCCCGCACCGGGCGCCCGCCGAGGCATACCGCCCGGGTGCCGCTTGACGGGTGCCGAGGAACCGACCGGGGGAGGGGGACCCTGGCGCGGCCTCGTCCCGCCAGCGGGCCCCGGGGGGCGACGGGGAGCGCCGGGGCCGCCACCCTGCGGCGAGCAGATCAGAAGTGCTAGTGTTCCTCTGGGCGGGACCCTGTGGACGGGGAATCGGTGATTCGTGCCCCGTCGTGTCCCCCATGGCCGGCTGCCTGCTGGGGAGAGCCGGCAGCCTTCTCCCCGCGGGGAGAAGGCTGCCCGAGGGCAGCGGCGAGGAACCGGCGCCCGGTGGCGATCACCCCGGACGAGCCGGTGTTGGGGCCCCCGGCGGCACACCCTGGTGGTGACGACAGCAGCGGGAGGTTGGTCACTATTTGTATTGCTGGCCACACCGATGGTCTGCTAGTCTGACCTCATTGGGATGCCCCGTGACCGATTGGGGTCAGCGGGCGTGTGTCCCGTCGCCGGCAGCGGGCCGCCACCTGGCCGGCGACACCCCTCCCTGCTGTTTTTCGGGAGGGGTCCGTCTCCAGGTTGTTCGCGTCGATCGCCACAAGGGCGCGGCCCCGGTCGGGGGATCCGCCCCACCGGCCGGGGCCGCCCACAGGCTGGGGCGCTCGATGGTGGCGGCCCTCAGGCCTCGGTTCCGGCGTCCTCCGGTGCTCCGACCCGTTCCACCTCCGCCGGCCACCTGCGGTCCTGGTCGGCGTCGACGGGTCGGGCCGAGCCGGCGAGCGGACGGGCGGGAAGTGACACCTGCGGCGGCCACGCCAGGGGCTGAGCCCGGGTCACCTCCTCCAGGTGGGTGTAGGCGGCCTGGAGGAGGGCGGCGCGGTCATAGGCGGCCCAGGCGTGGCCGTGGTCCCACAGACACACCCCGACCCGTCTGTTGAACCGGCGTCGTTCGCAGGTGGCCCGGGAGAATCGCCCAGCCCGGTAGAGATGGACCACGTGGGTGTCCTCGCCCTCCGCGGCCGGTGTGGCGACCTGGGAGCGCCCGAAGTTGGATGCTGGGGGGGTGGACTCGGCACGGTCCCCCATCCAGGCG
>DASQQH010000365.1:0-2339 GCA_035643555.1 Acidimicrobiales bacterium
TGAACTCCCCCCCGACCACCCGGGTCGACCCGCACCACCCCCCCGCCCCGGACCGGGCCCGACGCTACGACACGGCCCGCTACCGGGGGGCCGTGGGCCGCAACTGGTACGACTGCGACCCCACCCTCCAGTTCCTCATGCGCCGTCACCTGGGCGAGCGGGGGGTGGCCTGGGCGACCCCCCACCTGCGGGCGACGGGGGCCCTCATGGGGGGGCCGATCGCCACCCGGGCCGAGGAGACCGACCGCCGACCTCCCCGCCTGGAGCGCTACGACCGGTGGGGCCACGACGTGGGCCAGGTCGTGCTCCCCGCCAGCTTCACCGCCTCCCGGGCCGACCTGGTGGCCACCAGCCTCTCCTCCCCCGAGTTCGTCGCCGAGGCCACCCGGGCCGGTGTCGACCCGGCGCCCCTGGGGGCGGCCTGGACCTACCTGCTGGACCAGGCCGAGATCGCCATGACCTGCGCCCTGGGCACGGGGGGCGACATGGTGGTGCGCCTGGCGGAGGCCTTCGCCCCCGACGACGTCAAGGCCCGGGTGCGGGAGCTGTTCGGCGCCGGGGAGATGGGCGGCGAGGCGGCCCAGGCCTTCACCGAGCGCACCGGCGGCTCCGACCTGGGAGCACTCGAGACCACCGCCCGGGCCGACGGGGACGCCTGGCGCCTGGACGGGGTCAAGTGGTTCGTGTCCAACGCCCAGGCGGGGGCGTTCGTGGCCCTGGCCAGGATCAGCGGGGGCGCCGACGGGGTGGCGGGGGTGGCCCCGTTCCTGGTGCTCGCCGAGCGGCGGGACGGGTCCCCGAACGGGATCCGCATCCGCCGCCTCAAGGACAAGCTGGGCACCCGGGCCGTCCCCTCCGGTGAGGTGGAGCTGGTGGACGCCGAGGGGTTCCTGCTGGCCCCGGGGGGCGGGGACGGCCGGGACGGGGACGGCGCCGCCGGTGGCACCGGCCTGGCCCGCATGATGCAGCTCACCAACGGGGCCCGCCTGGCCATCGCCATGATGGGCCTGGGCTGCGCCCGGCGGGCCCTGGTCGAGTCGCTGTGCTACGCCCGGGCCAGGGAGGCCTTCGGCGCCTTCCTCATCGACCAGCCGCTGGTCCAGGCGAAGCTGGCGGAGCTGATCGTGGAGGTGGAGGCCGCCCAGGCCCTGGTGTTCGACGGCTATTTGGGCCCCCGCCTGCGCCTCGCGGCCCCCCTGGCCAAACTGCGGGCCGCCCGCCTGGGCATCACCGCCGCCAGCGACGCCATCGAGCTGCACGGGGGGAACGGCTACATCGAGGACTGGCCCGTGGCCCGGATCCTGCGCGACGCCCAGGTCAACACCGTCTGGGAGGGTCCCGACAACATCCTGTGTCTGGACCTGCGCCGGGCGATCGTGCGGGAGCAGGCCCACCTGCCCTGGCTGGCCCGGGTGGAGGAGTGCCTGCAGGCCGCCGCGCCCGAGGACGAGGCCACCGCGGCCACGGTGCGGGCGGAGCTCGGCCGGGCCCGGGAGGCGATCTCCCACTGGGAGGGCCTGGCCCCCCGGATGGCCGAGGCCCGGCTCTACCCGCTGGCCCAGTTCCTGGCCGACGTGCAGACCGCCGCCCTCCTCCTCGAGCAGGCCGGCTGGGAGCGGACCCACGCCGGGGGCACCCGCAAGTCCCTGGTCGCCCGGCTCTACGTGGGGCGCCACCTGGCGGCGCCGGGCCCGCTCCGGGGCCTCGACGGCCCCGCCGAGGACCTGGAGCGGTTCGCCGAGCTGGTGGCGGGGGCCTTCGTGGCCACCTGACCACCTGGGCCCTCACCCCACCTGGCTCCCCAGGGGGGCGGTGAGCCGGGAGGGGGTGGTCACGTCCCCGCACCAGGCGTAGACGGCGAGGAGGGGACGGTCGCCGGTGCGGATGGCGTGGGCCACCGACGGCCGGTGGTGCACCAGGGCGCCGCCCGGCTCCCCCCGCCAGGGCTCCCACCCCCGCCGCCACTGGGCGGGACCGAGCGGCAGGTAGACCTCCTCGGCCGGGTGGCGATGGGGGGGATAGCTGGTGTGGGGGCCGAGCAGGAGGACCCCCGACCGCACGGTCGGGGCCACCAGCAGGGGGGAGGGCTCCTCGGGGGGACCGGCGATCGTGGCGTGGCCGTAGGCGTCCAGGAAGCCCGGCGAGGGGGGGTTGCGCCGGTAGGTGCCGGTCTGGGTCCAGGCCAGGGCAGGGCGCAGCCCCCGGAGGCAGGACGCCAGGGCGGCGAAACCCAGCGGCGGGTCGGCGAGGGCGGCGTCCCAGTGCCGGCAGACCGCCAGGTCCTCCCCGGGGTCCCCCGGCCGTTCGGAGGCCCTGGTCCCCGCCCCCCCGTCGCCCTC
>DASQQH010000366.1:0-2087 GCA_035643555.1 Acidimicrobiales bacterium
CGAACCTCCCGTCGCGACGCTGACACCGATCCCCCGCATCGACCCGACGCGCGCCGCGTCGCTGCTGTAACGGCACGCGTTCCCATCGACGCCCGCACATGAAGAGGCCCGCCGATCGCCGGCGGGCCTCTTTCTTGTGCGCCCAGCATGGGCATCGGCTACCTGGTGCAAGTCCGGGAGGGAGGAGGTCGCACCGACCTGAGCGAAGCGCAAGGGCATGACCGCGAGGGAATGTCCGGAGGAAGCGTGGAGCGAGAGGAGCGGGCCGACGAACAGGAACCGGATACGAGGCGGAGCCTTCCGGGGCGAGCGGGCAAGTGACCGCGAAGCTCCAGCGACCAAGGGGAGGCGGCGTAAATCCGGCGGTCGTGCTCTGAAAGCCGATGTCCTTACCTGGGGAGATCTCGCCTTGCGCCTGAAAGGGCGACCCCGCCAGGAGGCGAGGGAGCGAGAAGTCAGCAGAGGCCATCGTACCGGGCGACCGGGAAGGGCCGAACGGAAGGGAGAGCGAGGCGACCGTGGGTCTCGGAGAGGGAGGGCCTCAGAAGTCCGGGCAACTGGAGCTGCCGTTTGGGCGACCGGGTGAAGCCTGGGGCGCAAGACGGAGCGAGGAACCCTCGACGGCGGCAAGCGGAGACGCGCGCTCAGGCACGTGGCGTCTGATGGAGGAGGTGGTCCAGCCGGGAAACCTCAAGGCGGCGTTGCAGCGGGTCAAGCGGAACAAGGGCGGTCCTGGTATTGACGGGATGACGGTCGAGGAGCTGCCGGGCTGGCTGTGGGCGAACTGGGTGCGACTGCGCGAGGACCTGCTCGCGGGTCGCTATCAGCCATCACCAGTCAAGCGGCAGGCGATTCCGAAGCCCGGCGGGGGCGAGCGAGAGCTTGGCATCCCCACTGTGGTGGACCGGTTCATCCAGCAGGCGATCTTGCAGGTCCTGCAGCCGCGTTTCGACCCCGGCTTTTCCGAGCACAGCTACGGCTTTCGACCTGGACGCCGGGCGCACGATGCCATACGTCGAGCACAGCGGTACGTCCAGGAAGGCCGGTGGTGGGTCGTGGACGTTGACCTGGCGAAGTTCTTCGATCGGGTCAACCACGACGTGCTGATGGGGAGGCTGGAGAAGAGGATTGCGGACCGTCGGATGCTGGGGCTGATTCGGCGCTACCTCGAGGCCGGCATCATGGCCTCGGGCGTGGTGATCGAGCGGCATGAGGGCACGCCGCAAGGCGGGCCGCTCTCGCCGCTGCTGGCCAACGTGCTCTTGGACGAAGTGGACAAGGAGCTGGAGCGGCGCGGGCACGCGTTTGTCCGGTACGCCGACGACTGCAACGTCTACGTGCGGTCGCGGCGGGCCGGGCAACGGGTCCTCGCCGGATTGCGAACGCTGTACGCACAACTCCGACTCCAGGTCAACGAGGCCAAGAGCGCGGTCGACCTCGCCACGAGACGGGACGTCCTCGGCTTCAGCTTCTGGGTGGCTGCGGAAGGCCGGATCAAGGTGCGGGTGGCTGGCAAGGCCCTTGCGGTGATGAAGGCGAAGGTGCGAGAGGTGACCAGCCGTCACCGGGGTCGGAGCCTGTCCTCGGTCACGAAGGAGCTGGGGGCGTACCTGGTCGGCTGGCGGGAGTACTTCAAGCTGGCCGAGACGCCCGGTGTCCTGAGCGACCTGGACAAGTGGATCAGGCACCGGCTGCGCTGCTTGCAGCTCAAGCAGTGGAAACGCGGGACGACCGTGTTTCGTGAGCTGCGGGCACGAGGTGTCGGCAAGAACGCGGCCGCTGGGGCCGCAGCCCACACCCGGCGCTGGTGGCGCACCTCGGCATCCCAAGCCCTCAACATCGCGCTGCCGACCCGGGCCTTGGCAACGCTTGGACTGCCACAGCTGGCGCCCTGACCTCAACCGTCCGAACCGCCGGATGCGGACCCGCATGTCCGGTGGTGTGGGAGGGGAGCGGCGACGTTCGGTCGCCGCCCCCTATCCCGATTCGCCCAGGCTCAAGGCCTACAGGAGGAAGGCCGGGTCCGACCCGCGGTCGCGGCGGGAGGCGCGGATGAGCTCCTGCACGCGCTCGCGCAGCTCGCGGAC
>DASQQH010000367.1:0-6939 GCA_035643555.1 Acidimicrobiales bacterium
CAACGGAGCAACCGGCGCTACCCAACGGCCCTCGGGGCCCCGGGGCAGGCCGGGGGAACCCTGTCCCGGAGGCCGTCTGGGCCTGGTCACCGACCGCCTCGGCCGGGTGTGGGGACGACCCCGGGCCGATCCCCCGTCGGGCAGCACGATCGTCGTGGCCCACCTCGTGTGCCCGCCCGGAGGGGCGGTGCGGTGTACGAGACCAGCAGGGGCACGAGGTGAGGGCCCTGGGCCGCGCCGAGGGGGCACCGGTGGCCAGCGAAGCGACGGACAGGTCGGTGGCCCCGTTGCCGACGCCCGGGGCCACCCCGCCGGAGATGGGCCGGTCGAGGACCACCGTCCCACCCCACCACCACGACGGGGCCAGCGTCAGAGATCGGTGGGACGACCGGTGGGGACACGGCGGCTGGGCGTGATTGGTCCCCCCGTGGTGGCAAGCCCGGGGCCGTCCCCGCGGGCGACCGGGTGGCGGTGAGTGCCCTCGGTAGGCACCCGATGCACCTGGCCTGCGCCGCCCTGGCGTGCGCTGTCGGGACACCAGCTGGCGATCCAGGCCGCGTCGGGCGCTCAGGGCACCTGCTCCACCGCGCTGGCGGAACACCCGACTGGCGGCGTCCGGGCCCCCCGCCTGGAGGGACGGTGAGCATCCACCGGACGGTCGCCTCCTCGACACCCTGCGGCCGTCACCTGATCGGTGCTCCGGTGGCGGGGATCAGCGCAGCGCACCTCGTGGATCGGGTTGACCAGCCCGCCTGTCCGGCCGGGACCAGGAGCGGGCCGTTCGAGCCAACCCTCCTGGGACATCGCTCGGTGGGCGTCCGGGTGTGGACCACCCGGGCGGCGGGCTGGGGGAGTCCTCGCCAGAGTGCCAGCACGCAGCGCTGTCGTCGTCAGGCGCTCCGGGGAGCTTGCGTGCCCCGGAGCGCCCGCCAGGAACCTGTCGCGGCCCCAGGCCGCCGCCCACATGGCTGGTATCGAGGGAGGTGGCCACCGACCGCTCAGTCCGCTATCGCCGAGCGGGACCGACCTCGTCACTCGCTCGAGTGGGTGAAGCCCGCCCGGGTCAGGACCGGGTGCGCAGCGCAGGAGGGCGGGGCGATGACCCGGAGCTGTTGGGCGTGTCGGGCAGCCCGGTCCGCCATACGGCACAGCACTTGGAGGCCGGCGCTTCGCAGGTGGGTCACCTGGCTCAGGTCGACGACGAGGGGGAGCGCCCCGCCCCTGCTGGCCTCGGACACCAGGTGCTCGAGATCGCCGGCGGTCGAGCGGTCGAGGGGCCCCGTGACGTCGATCCGCACCGGGGAGGACGAGGTCAGCAGGGTGGAGAAGCCGGCCTCTCCGCCGACCTCCGGCTGCGGCTTGTCGCGCTCGTCGGCGTCGACATAGGCCCGGAGGTGGGCCAGCGAGCGGTGGAGGAGGCGGGAGACCTGCATCTGGCTGACACCGATGCGCCGGGCGATGTCCACCTGGGTCAACTCATCGACGTAGCGCAGGCACAGGACGGTGCGCTGGCGTTCGGACAACGTCGTCATCGCGTGGGCGAGCATCGACCGGTCTTCCAGTTCGGCCATCTGGGGATCCTCCTGGCCGAGGTGGTCAACGAGGTCGCCGCTGCCGCCGGTGTCCCGGTCCGGGGCCTCGAGGGGAGTCACGTGTCGGGCCCGGGCGGCCTGCAGCGCGCTGGAGACCTCGTGCTCGCTGACCCCGGTCTGGCGTGCCACCTCGGCATCGGTGGGCCAGTGTCCGTTGGCGGGACCGAACGCCGAGACAACCTCGGTGAGGTCGAGGGATAGCTCTTGCAGACGCCGAGGTGGTCGCACCGCCCAGGCCGTGTCCCGTCGGTACCGCTTCAGCTCGCCCGTGATGAGGATGGCGGCGTAGGCGGCGAAGTCGACCCCCCGCTGGAGATCAAAGCGGTCCACCGCCTTGAGCAGCCCGAGCGCCGCCACCTGCACCAGCTCCTCGGGAGGCTGAACACGGTTGGTGAACCGGCACACGAGATGTCTGGCCAGGCCCAGGTGCGCCTCGACCACCTCGTGGCGCAGTTCGGGATCACGGGTGGCGAGGAAGTCAGCCAGCTTGCCGTTGATTGCTTCTTGACGCATTACAGCCCGCGACCAAGGGGTAGCCGATAAGACACCCCACCTTGTCGGGCAGGGTAACAGCTGCGGTATATGGTGGCAAGGGTCCTGGCGGGCCGGTCGATCACCATTTGGCGAGGTAACCACAGTCGGTGCCCCGAAGCCAGAGCTCGGGCCGCTTGGGCGAGCGGGTGGCGGCGGGGCGAGGCGACGGAGCCAGCTGCGCCAGCACCCGACGAGAGCCGGGTGCAGGGCGGCGACCCCTGTCCGTGTCGAGAGCCGTTAGGCTGGCCGCTCCTCGGTGTCCCTCGTGAGCGGGAGTGGCCGCCCTGGCCGGCGCTCCTCGTGCAGCGGCCGCACAGGCTGCCCGCCGGCGCCGTCGCCGAGGAGGAGCCACCCGACCAAACGCCCCCTTGCCCGCGTGCCCGCTCCCGGAGGAACACGGACTGGACTGGCCCCAACCTGGGCCGGCGAGTGGATCTGTCCCGGTTCTGTCATGGGCTGATCACCAGCCGGGTCCGTCTCCCCGTCCCCGAGGGTCTCCGCGCGCTGATGACCGACGGTGGGAGGAGCACGAGCAGACAATGGATGCGATCAAGGAGCAATTCCGTCGCCGTGGGTGCTCCTCTATGTCCCCAGACCAGGGCGCTCCAAAGTGCATAGTCGCCCGACAACGTTCCGCCGTGAACGTCGCAGAACCTGCTTCGACCGTGTATTCGGAGCTATTCCCATTATCCCCCATGAGGGTGGCCCCGGCATTCCTTCAGAACACGATGTCTTCCTTCCTCCGCCTGGTGGTCCCTATCTCGGTCGTACCTCTTCGCAATGATGCCACGGCTTTTCCATCTCTTCCCGTTTGCTGCGGACGACCTACTCGAGCCTTGTTCATCGGGCGTCCCTTCGACACGACAGGTCCGCTCGCGACGTCACCAGTCGGGAGCCCGAGTCGACGTTGGTCCGCCAACGCGGAAGGCGGGTGGATGGCGGTGGCGCCGGCCGTGCGGCCATCGACGCCGAGAGCCACCCGGGGCGTCGGGGTGCGGGGCTCTGGGGTGATGTCGACGGCCGGCCCCGCCGGGTGGTACAGGATGGGCTCTCGTGAGCCGGCCGCCGAGCCTGGGAGGTCGTGATGGCAGAGACGGTGCAGCCTGGGGAGCCCGAGGAGCCGAGGAGGTCCGGGTGGGAGAGCCTCGAGGAGCGTCAGGTCGACCAGGACCGTACCCTGGCAGCCATCCACCAGCTGGAGGCCGCCCTGGAGGAGGGGGCGCCGGGTAGGGAGCTGCGATGGCGGGGCCAGGTGCTCGGGGCCCTGGGCGTGCTGGCCCGGGTTACCGCCGAGGAGGCCGTCAACGCCGATCGCCCCGGTAGCTTGCTCTCCGAGATCGCCACCGACCGGCCCTGGTTGCGGGCCCGGGTGCACGGCGTGAGGGCCCAGTACCGACAGCTCCAGGACCGGATGGCCTCCCTGCGGGACGAGCTGGAGGAGACCGAGGACTTCGAGGTGGACGTCGCCGACCTGCGCCGGCGCCTGGGCTGGGTGACCGCCGCCCTCCGTCACCAGCGGGCCCGGGAGTCCGACCTCATCTACGAGGCCCTCGCCGAGGCCGCCCGCGCCGACCCCGGCCCGGATGGCGAGGACCGGGACGCCGACGAGGAGCCCTAGTGTGCCGTTGCGGCAACGGGTCGTCCAGCACGGCGCCCTCGCCATCCGGGTCCACCTGGCCCGGCGTCCGGTGGGCCCCAGGGACCCACCGAGCGGGCCCGCCGGGTGCCAGGTTGCGCCGGGATCATGCCGGGCTGGACCGGCTGCCCTCGTGGTGGCCCATCCCGGGGGTCTTCCCACCAGGGTCCCGACCGTGGCCTGGAGCCACCACGCCCGGACCCTGTGGGGCCGGGACCGGGCGACCGGCGGCCCGGGGACGGCCGGGCCCGGGCGCGCTTCGCCCCTGGTGGCCCACTTGGGGGGCCGGGGCATCCCTGGTCCGGCGACCGCTACGGGACCAACGGGATTCCCACCTCCATCCCGGCCTGGCCATGAGGACCATGGTCATCGTCCCAGGCGACGCACCACGGCCGCCATGCCGCCAACCTGCCGGCCTTGCCGGGAGGGCCGCTGAGGGGCGGAGGGGAGGGCCCCGAGGCGCCAGGACCCACCCCGCGTGGCCGCCAGCGGCTGAGCCACCTGCCCGAACGGCGAGGCTCCCCGGAGACCAGCGCACCGGGACCAGAGCTGGTCGCGGCGGGGGGAACCAGGCGGGTTCCTCGGCCGCCGGGGACGTGTCCAGGCCACCAGGTTCTGCCCCCAGGCGTTCGACAACGGCTGGAACGGCCCAGAGCGGAGGGCTCGGGGCCACCGGTCCGCGGCCACTGGGCGGAGGTGGTCCCAGGTCCCGGGCGATGTGGGGATCCTGGGCGGCCCGGGTTCTGGGTCCGGGACGGCCAGGAGCTCTCGAGGCGCGGGATGGACGATGTGGGACCGGGCGTCCGCTGGGGCAGGCCCGCTCGTGGGGGGTGGCGTCTCCCAGCGGCGCGCTGGTGGGCTCCGACAAGGTGACCTGCCACCGGTTGCGACCGACGGGCTGGCATGGGATGGTTCGTCGGGAGGTGAGGTCCGGTGGCGGCCATGGAAGATTCCGCAGGCGTGGGCCCCAACGAGGCGGCGGGCCTCGTGGAGCGGGGAGCAGTGCTGCTCGACGTCCGGGAGGACCATGAATGGGTGGCCGGGCACGCCCCTCATGCGTTGCATATCCCCATGGGCGAGCTCGCCGCCCGGGTGTCGGAATTGCCCCGGGACCGTCCGGTCGTCTGTGTCTGTCACGTGGGCGGCAGATCAGCGGCGGTGACCACGGCGTTGAAAGATGCCGGGTGGAACGCGTGCAACCTGGCGGGCGGTATGGAGGCCTGGGCGGCAGCCGGGTTGGCCGTGGTGGACGAGCAGGGGCAGCAGGGGGTCATCGTCTGACGCTGCCCTGACGAGGTGGCGGGCTGTGGGGCCCCGGGGAGCGGTCCCGCCCGGCTCCTGGGCGGCGTAGCCTACGTGGCAGATGTCCGAGGAGACCGGTGAGGAGCGGGTCTGTGTGACCGGCAGGTTCCAGCTCCTGCACCGTCAGCACCTCGAGCTGCTGCTGATCGGGTTGGCTCGGGGTCGCCACCTGGTGGTGGGCATCACCAATCCCGATCCCTCGGCGCGCCGGGCGGTACCGGAGAGCGAGCACCGACATCGGGCCGGGGCCAACCCCTTCACCTACTTCGAGCGCCTCGGCTTCGTCACCGCCGCCCTGCGCGCCGAGGGGGTGGCGGCGGACCGCTTCAGCGTCGTTCCCTTTCCCCTCCACCAGCCAGCGCTCTGGGAGTGGTACGTGCCGCTGGGCACCTTGCAGCTCGTCCGGGCCTCGTCGGCGTGGGAGCGGGCCAAGGCCGAGTCCCTTGGCGGCGGTTACCGGGTCGAGGTCCTGTCCCCGCCCGGGGAGGGACGACTGGCGAGCTCCGACCTCCGGCGGATCCTTGATGCGGGAGGGCCATGGCAGGAGGCGGTCCCGGCGGCCACCGTGCCTCTCGTGGAGGCCGCGCTGAGCCGGCGGCCATGGCGCGAGCGCCAGCGGGATGGCTGATCCGGGGGGACAGGGGAGGGGGGTCGGCCGCCACTACGGGGAGACCCATCCCCGACCGGTCGACGACCGACTGGCAACGGTCCTCGTCGTGCTGGACGGCCTGGGTGATCGGGGTTGTCCAGAGCTTGGGTGGCGCACGCCAGCCGAGGCCGCCCGCACCCCGACTCTCGACGCCCTGGCGGGCGCGGGCGTGAACGGCGTACACCTCCCGATGGGGCCAGGCCGTGCTCCCTCCAGCGAGCTGGCCCACTGGTCCCTCTTCGGCTACGAGGGCGTGGCCTTCCCCGGCCGGGCGGTCCTCGAGGCACTGGGAGCCGGCCTGGAGGTTCCCCAGGGCGTTCCCCTGGCCCACGCCGCTCTGCGTCCGTCCGAGGTGCGCCAGGGCCAGGTGTGGCTCACGGGGAGGGCACGTGCGTCCGATCACGGGGACGTGGCGGAGCTGCTGGCGAGTCTGGCCGGCTGGGAGCACGAGGGCGTCAGGCCCCACCTGTCCCAGCTCCGTGGCGGAGAGGCCACCCTTTTCCTCCGGGGGGCCACGTCGGCCGAGGTCACCGACACGGATCCCTTCTTCGAGGACCTTGACCCCTGGCTGCGGCCTCGAGCCTGGGCCGACGCCACCGACTCCGAGGGGGCGGCCAGGACGGCGGCGGTCCTGGAGTCGTTCCTCCATTGGGCACGTCGTGTGCTGGTGGACCACCCACGCAACCGCCATCGAGCCCAAAGAGGCCTTCCGCCGCTCACCGTCTGCACCACCAAGTGGGCGGGGTCCCGCCGGCCGCTGCCGACCTTCGGACAGTGGGTTGGCCTGCGAGGAGCGGCGGTTACCGACGCCCCCCTCTACCGCGGCCTTGCCGACCTCCTCGTTCTGGAGCGGGTCGACCTGGTTCCCCGCGACGATCCCGGCGCGGACCTCGACGACCGTCTGGCGGTGGCCGAGGAGCTCCTGCGGGCCGGTGCGAGCTTCGTCCACGTCCATTCCAAGGCGCCCGACGAGGCCGGCCATGCCAAGGACCCGGCGTTCAAGGCCGAGGTGATCGAAGCCATCGATCGGGGTTCGGACCGGCTCCTGCGGCTGTCCGGCAGGGCGGTGGTCGCCGTCACGGGTGACCACGCCACGCCGTCGGTGGGTGGAGCCCTGCACTCGGGCGACCCCACTCCGCTCGTGGTGGCAGGGCCGGGTCTCCGCCCCGACCGGACTACCGCCTTCGGCGAGAGGCCCTGCAAGACCGGCACGCTGGGGACGGTCC
>DASQQH010000368.1:0-4504 GCA_035643555.1 Acidimicrobiales bacterium
GCCGCCACTCGGAGCGACGGGGTGAGGTGTCCGATCCCCGGCTCCGTGGCCCGGCGCCGGGCGGTCGACCCTGGTAGCGTCGTTCGTGGGGGTAGCCGGCCGGGTGTCGAGGGGCATCGAGTCCGGCCGGACCTCCCACCGGTGCCCCGGCTCTCAATCCGGCGTGCCGTGGCCCCCAGGGGGAGCCCGCCCGGCGGTGTCAGACGCCCCGTGTCCCCACCACCACGGAGAGGCATGCTAGGGTGGGTGGACGGACAGCCCGGCGGAGTCCGTCGCATCCGTCTGTGGCGTCCTGTCGACCGGCCGCTGATCCCGTCGTGCCGGCTGGTCGATGGCGCCCCTCCCCGTCTCTTCCCCCGGGGAGGGGGCTGCGCGGCGGGAGCCCGCCCCGCCGGGGCTACCGGCCGGTCGCCAGTCGGACCGGGAGGTGCTTCACCCCGTTCTGGAAGTTGGAGGTGAGCCGGACCACGGGACCGGCGGGTTCCAGTTCGGGCAGGCGCGCCGCCACCTGTCCCAACAGCGCCCGCATCTGGGCGCGGGCCAGGTGGGCACCGAGGCAGAAGTGCACGCCGAAGCCGAAGGACACGTGGTCGTTGGGGCGGCGTTCGATGTCGAAGCGGTCGGGCTCGGAGAAGGCGGCCGGGTCCCGGTTGGCCGATACGTGGAACACGACCACCTTGTCACCCGCCCGGACCGGCTGCCCGGCCACCTCGGTGTCCTCGGTGGCCGTGCGGCGGAAGTGCATCACCGGTGGCCACCACCGCAGCATCTCCTCCACCGACGTCCCGATCAGTCCCGGGTCCGCCCGCAGCCGCCGGTAGGCGTCGGGGTGGGCAAGGAGGCTCGCCATCCCCCCCGGGATGCCGTTGCGGAGGGTCTCGTTTCCGGCCACGGCGAACAGCCAGAACATGTTCTCGAACTCCTCGCTGGTGACCTCACCCCCCTGCTCGTCCGACGCGGCCAGCAAGAGGGACATCACATCGTCGCCGGGACGGCGGCGCTTCCACTCGGCGAGCTCGTGGGCGTAGCGGTACAGGTCGGGCATGCCGCCCCGGCCCCGGGGGTTGGGCAGGCGACCGTCGGGTCCGGGGACCGGGCGCAGGGCGGTGGCCGCCTGGGCCATGGGGGTGCCGCCCGAGGCGTCGAAGTGGGCGCTGGAGGCGTAGTCCTCGTCCTGGTACCCGATGACCCGGTTGCTCCAGTCGTAGAGGAGGTAGCGATCCGACTCTGGCACACCCAGCACCTCTGCTAGCGCGAACAGTGGCAGATCGCCAGCCACGAGGGCGAAGTCGGCCGTGCCACCGTCGAGCTGGTGGCGAAGCCGGTCCACGAGGGAGGTGGCCCGGGCCTGGATCCGGTCCTCGAGGCGGCCGACGGCCCTCGGGGTCAGGGCCTTGGACACCAGTCCGCGGAGCCGGGTGTGGCCGGGCGGGTCCATGTTGAGCATCTGCCGGCTGATGTAGGCGAGGTCGGCGGGGCTGTCCGGGTCACGGATCTGCGTCCCGCGTGCGGAGGAGAAGCGGTGGGGATCCCGGAGCACGGCCTTGACGTCCCTGTGGCGCCACACGGCCCAGAACCCCCGGCCCGCCGGCCACCCGAGGACCGGGGGCTCCTCGACGAACCGGACCGGTGACTCGGCCCTGAGCTGGGCCAGCAGCGCGTAGGGGACCTCCTCCGCATAGGTCCTGGGGTCGAAGACGGGGCGAGGATCGGAGGGCAACGGCTGGGCCTTCCATCTAGCAGCGTCGGCTGGGGCCGTGTCCTAGGGTACCGAAGACCTGACCGGTACCCCAGGTGCCGGGAGCGAGAAGCCGCCGAGGAGGGGAACGTTCCATGGCTGAGATTGGCGATCGAGTTGTCGTCTCCTCGAACAAGGTCGGCCAGCCCACCCGGGAGGGTGTCGTGGTCGCCCAGCAGGGGACCATGATCCGGGTGCGATGGTCCTCTGGTGAGGAGTCGTCCTTTGTCCCCGGCCCGGGCTCCGTGCGTGTGCTGCCGGGGTCAGGTCAGGGAGGCCGCTCCTAGACCGAGGCCCGACGTAGCCGTGACCGGGCTGGGTTGGTGGTCGAGGGCTCGCCAGCGACGACAGGTCCCGGCCGGGGGGGTGTCGGCCGGTACGCTCATCGGGGTCTGTGCCGGAGGAACGGCCGTCAGGTGGGCCCCCGTAGCTCAGTGGATAGAGCGTCGGTTTCCTAAACCGTGCGTCGCAGGTTCGAGTCCTGCCGGGGGCGCAGGTCAGAGCCCAGGTGGCCGCGTCTGAGCGCAGGTCGAGCACCTCGGCGTGCCCCCTGCGTGCTCCTGCACCGAGACCCCCTCCGAGCGGGCTGTCCGCCGGCGTCGAGAGCGTGGGCCACGCGCTCCCCGGGGCCGGGCAGGAGGTGGCCACAGGTGTTCAAGGTCACCGTGATGGAGCCGGCCAGGGGGGGCGAGGTCGTCGCACAGGTACCGGAGCGGGGGAGGGGGCGGGTCTCGCAGTTCTCGGTCGGGCCGAACACCAGGCCCCTGCGAGTCACCCCGCCAACCTCTCCGGCTGCCCCCACCCGGCCACGCAGGAGGTCGCGTCGGCGCACCACAGGACCTCACCTCGCCGGGCCGTAGGCGGGCCCAGGCGGCGAAGCGGACCAGGGGGGCGAAGCCCGGGCACGCCGTCCGCCACCACGGGGCCGTTCCGTTGCCGGCTGGCGGCTGCCGGCAAGGGCTTGGGCAGGTCCTCCACCTCGGAGGCGGCCAGGAAGTGCATATCAGCTGTGGCTGACCGGGCCACCGTCACCCCATCGCAGGGTCATCCACGAGGGCTCTGGCGCCGACCGGCTGCGGTCGATAGAACCGAGCGGAGCAGCGTACCGTGCCCGGCGCAGCGCCTTCGCCCCTCATCGCCGCCGTATACGCCTGAACGCTGGTCGTCGGCCGCTCTGCCGGGGTGGCCCGGACCCCGGCAGGGTCCACCCATGCACCGCCGTCCTGGGCTGAGCCCTGGCCGGCCGGCGTTGCGTCGGCGTGCGTGGAGAGGATGTTGGGTGCTGGCACCCGCCGGCTCGGGCCATGAGGATCGGGACGGCGGGCCTGCCACCGGCCGGAGGGGAGCTGGCGGGTTCGGGTCGCGGCCGAATCCCTCCATGTCACCTTCGCCATGGCGTAGGGATGGCCGGGCCCCCCGACCCGCGTCCGGCCTCGACCGTCGTGGCCTTGGGCTTTGACGGGTGTCCGCCCCCTCCGGGGCGCAGCGGCATGGGCCGAGACCCTCGCCCGATGCTCCTGACGTTCGAGCGCTCCTGACAGATGAGAAACGACGCCGTTCGTGGCGTCTGGCCCGGGATGTGAAGCCAATGGTCGGTCGATCCCGGGCGCGGCGCTGACCGGGCGGATGCCCAGGCGCCCGTCCTTGCACATGGCGTGGGGGTGCTCGGCAGCTCGGGTGGCGTCGCCTCCGGCACCATGCGGCCCCTGCGGTCGAGGCTGTGGCTGAGACGCCATCGAAGGTGGAACCGCCCGCCAAAACACATCATCCCACAGAAGGAGGGGCTTGCCGCAAGCGGCGGAATCGTGCTCACTATGGCCCTCCGCTGAGCCGATGACGGCCGTTGGCCGAAGGGGGTTGACCGCTCCATGGTCAAGTTGAGCTCTGACCGCTACGTGCTGGCTTTCGAGGAGGTCGACCGCACGCAGATCTCGGTCGTGGGCGGCAAGGGCGCGCACCTGGGCGAGCTCGCTCGGATGGGGAGCCTCCGCGTGCCCGCCGGCTTCTGCGTCACCACCGACGCCTTCCGGCGCGTCATGGCGGACGCGCCCTGGCTCGACGATCAGGTCGATCGGCTGGCGCGTCAGGAGCCGGGGGACCGCGACGCGATCCGCGTGCTCAGCGCCGAGCTCCGGGAGAGCATCGAAGCGACCGTCATCCCGGCCGACGTGGCGGAAGAGATCGCTGCAGCGATCGCGCAGGTGGGCGAACACGCGGCCTATGCGGTGCGATCGAGCGCGACGGCGGAGGACCTGCCGAGAGCATCGTTCGCGGGTCAACAGGACACGTACCTGAACGTGGGGCCAGCGGCGGTCCCGGGACACGTCAGCAGGTGCTGGGCGTCCCTGTTCACCGAGCGGGCAGCGACCTACCGGTCCAGGAACGGGATCGATCCCCGGCAGATCCGCATGGCCGTCGTGGTGCAACGCATGGTCTTCCCCGACGCCGCAGGCATCCTGTTCACCGCCGACCCGGTCACGTCGAATCGCACGATCGTCTCCGTGGAAGCAACCTACGGTCTCGGGGAGGCGTTGGTCTCAGGTCTGGTGAAAGCGGACGTCTACAAGGTGCGCGACGGTGTAGTCGTCGAGAAGACGATCGGCACCAAGCAGCTTGCCACCTTGGCCAACGCTTCAGGCGGGACACGCGAGGAGCCGATCGACTCGGCGCGCCGGGAACAACAGGTGCTGACGGAAGCGCAAGTCGTGCGCCTCGCACAGCTGGGCCGTCGGATCGAAGAGCACCTCGGCTGCCCGCAGGACATCG
>DASQQH010000369.1:0-6463 GCA_035643555.1 Acidimicrobiales bacterium
ATGTAGCCGGCGGTCCGCCTCCGTGGAGGGACGTCGGGACCAGGGTCGCCGGTGCTGGCGGGCAGCCGCCGGGTCAGCGAGCCGAACCCAGGGGTCGGGCCTCGCCGCCGGGCTCGGCACCGCTGTCACCCGGCATTGCGCCCGCGAGGCAGCGGGGCCCGGCCGGTGGTCGCGCCGGACAGAGATCGTGGCAGGCAGGACCCGCTGCCCGAGGTGGGGCCGGGTGCCGGCTGCGACGCGGACCCGTCCCGACACCTCCCGGCGTTCGGCCACGTCGGCTTCGGCCACCGGTGACCAGGACAGTCCCTTCGGTGGCGGGGTCGGGTCGGCCAGGACACGGCCGGAGCCGAGTGATCGGGCCCGTGGTCGTTCGCCGAAGGGTCGCAGGCACCCCCGGCCGATCCAGCCTGGCACTCGCCGCAGTCGGGCATCGAAGCGACCGGAGACGGGCTTGGTCTCGTCCGGCCGGGCCATGCACGTCCACCGCAGTGTCATCGGGCGTCTCGCCAGGGGGTTCCCTGTGGGCGGCCGCCGGCCGGGCCTTCGCCCGTCGTCGCTCTCACCGATCGCCCCCCCGGCCGTCGACGTCGGTGAGGGTCCCGTGCCGGGCTAGGGGTGTCTCGACGCTAGAGGACCCGGGCCCGCAGCTGAGCGATGCATCGCGTGAGCAGTCGTGATACGTGTATCTGGCTGATCCCCAGACGGGCGGCGATCTCGGACTGGGGAAGGTCCTCGAAGAAGCGGAGACCCAGGATGGTTCGCTGACGCTCGGGGAGCGCCTGGATCGCTGGCGCCAGGCTCGTCCGGCGCTCACTGACCTGGAAGCCGGCATCCTCGCTACCGAGGCGGTCCGAGAGGGCCACCGCCTCGTCCCCGGCGCGGCCGCCTGGGGGTGCGTCGAGGGAGGTGGCCCGGTAGCCCCGCCCAGCCTCGAGGGCCACCAGTACCTCCTCCTCCGAGACCCCCACCTCCTCGGCCAGCTCGGGGATCGTGGGCGAGCGACCCCGTTCCTGCGACAGGGTGGCGATCGCGTGGCGGAGGGCGAGACAGGTCTCCTGGATGGACCGTGGCGGCCGCAGGGCCCACCCCCTGTCACGGAAATGGCGCTTGAGCTCACCGACCATGGTGCGAACGGCAAAGGCGGAGAACTCGACGTTCCGGCTCGGGTCGAAGCGGTCGACGGCGTTGACCAGTCCCAGGCGGGCCACCTGGATCAGGTCATCGAGGTCCTCGCCTCGCTCGGTGAACCTGTGGGCGACACGGGTCGCAAGGTCAAGGGACTGCTCGACGAGGGATCGGCGAAGTCTTGGATCCCCATGGTTCCGAAGCTCGTGGAACTTGGCGTTGAGGTCGTCGTGGGTGGTCGCGGATCCCATTCCTGAAGCAGCCAACCCCCTTCAGCTTGCTCGGACAATACGTGGTACTGACGCAACCTCTCGTGACGGGTAACGCTACCCTCGGCCGCCATCGGGGTTTGTCCGCCGTGCCCTCCTGAACGTAACAGGTGATGCCCCCGCCCTCAAAAGCCGTCATTATCGCGCATATCGTGATGGACGGTAACAAATGGTGAACCACGCAGGTTTGAAGCACCGACCCGGCACATCGGTGGGTGAGATCCGGTGGGCCGAATCACGGTGACGTCACGTGGCCCGGCCAACGGCGCGCCAGGGCGGCCAGAACGCCGTGCCGGTGCGCCACCAGGCCAGGGTGGCGGTCTCCTGGGCGATCAACCCATCTGGGGCCTCCCGGGCCGGAGCGAGAGTCAAGGACGTCACCACCAGTCGGGGCTGGCCGGCGCACCCGACGGTTGGTTGTCGTGATGCCCGGAGGGCGGGCGCTCCCGACGCCGGTCAGCCACGGGAGGGGGGACGCTCGACCACCCCGCCCAGGCGTGGCCGACCCGGGGGGAGACGGCTGGGTCGGAACCCCGACAGGTCATGGTTGTCCCTCCGCCAGCAGCACGGCCGCGCCGGTGACCGTGCCGTGCGCCAGGTCGACGAGGGCCTGCTCGGCCCTGGCCATCGGGTAGGGCGTGACCACGACCTGGAGTCGGAGGCGGGCGGCCGCCGCAAGCGCCTCCTCACCGTCGGTGCGGGTATTGGCGGTGACGCTCGTCAGGGTGCGCTCCTGGAAGAGGTCCTTCCGGTAGGAGAGGGGAGGGATGTCGCTCAGGTGGAGACCCGCCAGCGCCAGCGTGCCCCCGCGGTCGAGGGCTTCCAGGGCGACGGGCACCAGGCCGCCCTCAGGCCCGAAAAGGACGGCGGCGTCCAGTGGCTCGGGCGGGCCCTCGCCAGCATCCGACGCCGAGGCGGCACCCAGGGACAGGGCGAGCTTGCGGGCTTGTTCGGACCGCGTGAACACGTGGACCGTTGCTCCCTCGTGCATGGCAAGCTGGGTGATCAGGTGGGCAGAGGCGTCGAAGCCGTAGATGCCGAGGCGGCCGTAGGGGGGCAGCTTGGCACGCCGGAGGGCCCGGAGGCCGACGACCCCGGCACACAGCAGCGGGGCGATCTCGGCATCGGAGAAGCCATCGGGGAGGGCAGAGGCGTAGGCCTGATCCACCACGGCATACTCGGCGAGGCTCCCGTCCTCATCCCAGCCGGTGAAGCGCGGTTCCTGGCAGAGGTTCTCCCGCCCCGCCAGACAGAACCGGCAGGCGCCGCAGGTGTGGCGCAACCAGGGGATACCGACGCGGTCGCCGACCCGGAAGCGCCACGTCCCCTCCCCGAGGGCGTCTACGACACCGACTACCTCGTGGCCCGGAATCACGCCGGCCCGGCGAGGGGGTAGAGCCCCCTGTGCCAGGGCGAGGTCGGTCCGACACACCCCGCATACCCGCACCCGCACCCGTAGTTCCCCGGCCCGGGGCTGGGGCACGTCCCGCTCCACCTGCCGTAGCGGACCGTGCCCGATGGGGGCCGGGTGATCGACGATCCATGCGCGCATCGGTGCTCCTCCATCGCTCGGGGACCTGACCGTGCAGCTCAGGCCATGGGGTTGCCGCGTCCATCGCCCACCGTGGCACGAGCCGACGCGGTCATCTCGGCCCGGGCCGAAAGCCCGCGCAGGTAGCGGTGGGCGGCGAGCGCGGCTTTGGCCCCGGCTCCGGCGGCGACGACGATCTGCTTCTCGGACTCGTCGGTGACGTCCCCTGCGGCAAAAAGGCCCGCCAGGGAGGTGGACTGGTCACGGCCGACAACCACCTCACCGTCGACGTTGAGGTCGACCAGCCCGACCACCAGCCCGGAGTTCGGCACGAGCCCGATCTCCAAGAACACCCCCTGCACGCCAAGGTCCACTCGTTCGTGGCCATCGCGCGACTTGAGACGTACACCCTCGAGGTGGTCCCGGCCGAGGTACTCGGTGACCTCGGTGGCAGGGTGGAGGACCGTCCGCTTGTCGGAGCGCACCTCGTCGAAAAGGACAGGATCAGCCTGCCAGTCGAACAGGATGTTCACCAGGTGGATCGCAGCGGCGAAGGGGAGCAGGTCCCTCGCAGCGCTGAACGCTGAATTTCCTCCGCCGATGATCGCCACGGCCTTGTCCCGGTACAGGGGAGCGTCACAGGTGGCGCAGAAGGCAATTCCCCGGCCCAGGAAGCGGCTCTCACCCGGAACGCCCAGGCGCCGGTATCGCTTTCCCGTACAGTAGATCACCGTGGTGGCCTCGTACTCGACGCCATCGGAGGTCTCGATTCCGAAGCCGTGGTCCAACCTCGCGATCCTCGACACCGTGGTGTGCAAGCGCTCGGCCACCTGGTGGCGCTCGACGTGGTCCCGGAAGGCCTCGGCGAGGTCGGTGCCGGCCACCACCGGGTTCCCGAGCCAGTTCTCGATGACGGCGGTGTCGGTGATCTGGCCACCGATCTGGTCGCCCACGACAACCACGTCGAGGGCCTTGCGGGCCGCATAGATGGTGGCCGCCATGGCCGCCGGGCCCGCCCCGATGATCGCCACATCATAGCGGTGATCGGCGCGGGGATCCCGGACTCGGCGCTCCCCACGGGCCTCCCGTAGGGTCGCACCGGCCTGCTTATAAGCGGCTGGGTGGACGACCTTGAGAATCTCGAGCGTCGCCGACAGCGGTGGAAGCGCTCCCACGAACCCGGGTCGCTCGTTGACGACGGTCTGGGGGACGTTTGAAACCCCATACCGCTGCACGAGCTCTGGGAACTCCGCCGACTCCACCATGTCTGCCGTCACGTGCTCGTTGGCCACGGCCAGACGGTGGGCCAGTTGGACCATCCTGGCGCAGTAGGGACAAGTGACGGTCACCATCACCTGGAGGTGCACCGGTTCGGTGATCGGTTCCAGAAGCTGCGACACCTCGGGGTCGAGTCCGGCACGGCCCTCCGCGACAATCGAGATCGCCTCCAGGAGGGACTCGAACTCGTAGCCGGCGGTCACCCCGAGGAAGCGCACCCCGACGTCCCGGTCGGCCATCACCACGGTGGTCGGAACCCGTACCACCCCGAGGGCCCGGGCATCCTCGCCGTCGGCGACCAGGTCCTTCACCTCGAGGCTGACCCTTTCCGACAGTGCGGCCACCTCCTCCAGCAGCTGGCGCTGGTCCCGGCAGGTGGCGCAGGCGGCAGGGCGCTCGGTGAACAGAACCAGTCGCACGGGTCGGGCGAGCCCGGCCAGGGAGTCCTTGGCGGACTTCGAGGCATGCTCATCAAGCAGCCGGGCCACCATGCACTCCGGCAGTACGAGCAGCCGGTGGCTGCTGCCCCGTCGCGGGGGTCACTGTGCCTTTCGTGGCAGGCAACGACCGACGTTGTTCGGCTGACCTCATCTCCGAGGTCCCCGCCAGACTGTCGGCCGGGTGTCGGGGTGACGAAGGGAACAGCTGTCGGAGCTCCTTCCCGGCGACGGGGGAGGCCGTGAGCTGGTCGGTGCCCAGACACTCGCTGGATGGCGCTCGGTCACGTCCCCGAGCGCCCGAGTGGCGTGGAGCGGCCCTGCGGCGCAGGAGGCGTCGAACGACACAAACCAGGCCGTTGGCGCTGGAGAAGCTCGTGAGGCTGGTGAAACGCATGGCGTCGGACCACCCACGACCCTCCCTCCAGTGAGACCACCTCTGAGCCTGGTGACGATGGTCACCCGGGGACGGCAAGGCTTCCTAGGGCCGAAGGTCCATTTGATGCCACCCCCTGTGCCTGCGGCAGGGGCCACTCGGCTTCCGGCAGCGACCTCCGGTCGAGGTCGCCCGGTACCGATGCCTGACGTCACCGTTGGGGTTCGAGCGGTCGCCGCAGGCGGACGGTACGTGAGGGCCAGTCGGTGGGCACAGGCGTGGCCGTCGCCGTAAGGCGTCTCGTTGCGAGGGGCTTTGGCTGGAGCCGAGCGAGGGGACGATGGGTGAGCTGCTTTTCTCATGGAGCCCAACCTCGACGCGGCGACCGCTCGATGCCCAGGGCGCTCGGTCGTGGGGGCACCAGGGTCAATGGGTCGTGGCCGGGAATGACCAGGGGAAATCGCGGTAGGTCGGTTTGGTGACCGGCTCATTGTGGACCGAAAGCCGTGGCCCGTCACGAGTTCATCAAGGGCGTGGGTCCGGTCATCCCCAACAGCCTTAGGGATGGCGCTCGAGCAGCCGTGGCGGCGTGTTGGGGTTGTCCCCTAGGTACAGGGCGGAGAAGTGGGCGGTTCCGGTGGGGATGTCGGTCTCGGTGTAGCCGAGCTCCGGGAGCGCCGAATAGGTGAAGTCGAAGGCCCTCCCCGTCCAGGGTGCGGGACCGACGTCGGTCTGCTGGAGAACCACAGTGCGTCCGTTGGGGGCGGTGACAAGCCAGTAACCACCGAGGGTCGACTGGTAATAGGTCGCCATCCCGGGTTGGGACTCGGGGATGCCAGACGCCGTGATGCCGGGGTCGATGGGATCATCGAGACCACCGAACCAGCCCCCGCTCCCGGTGAGGATCTTCCCCGGCGTGATGGCCTTGCCACGGCGAAGGTCGGGACCGCTGGTCGTCGGACCCCCACGAGCGGCCCAGGGGGGCGATGCTGCGGAGGGACCGGTGGATACCGGCGTCGCCGGCACCTGCTTGGCCGCCCCCCGGGGCCGGGCTGCGGGGTGGGCCCCCGAGGTCACCGGGGTGCCGGGGGACCCGCTGGTCGCGGTCGCCGGAGGCGCCTCTGGCCGGGGGCTGACGCTCCTCTGGGCCACCCGGGCGCTCAGGCGCGGATGGCCCTCGACCGCCACCGCGCCCACTCTGGGATGCGATCCGGTGAGGGTGGCCATGTCGCCGCTGACCATTCCCCAGGGAGGATGCAGGGCGGCCCAGATCCCGCTTCCGACGACCCCGATCACGGCCAGCGCGATCCACCCCGGCCGGAGTCGGCGCCTGGCCAACAGGCCGCCCCCTCGCGAGTCGCCCCGGGGCCCGCCAGCCGCGACGGGCTTTCGCCGCGGGGTGCGCAGAGCATGAGTCGCGACGACCACCGAGCGGTATGTGACGGTC
>DASQQH010000370.1:0-2079 GCA_035643555.1 Acidimicrobiales bacterium
CAGGTGGCGAAATTGGCCGGGGCGGGTTTCCCAAGCTGAGAACGCGGGTTCGATTCCCGTCGCTCGCTCTCGGTAAGAGTCCTAGTAGAGGGTCACTTTTACGGTGACCTAAGCTTGCGATTAAACCCTGGCGGTTGGTCAGGCAGCTTTCTTGACCACGGGGTGACGAGTGCGGCGGGGTCGTGTGGTCCCTTTCGGGCGCCCGGGGCCGGCTTTGTTGGATTTCGGTGGACTGGCTGGAGTGCCGATGGTCGTGCCAAGTCGACGAAAACCTCTTCGCACCCGTGCCGGGGTCAGCTTTCCGGGGGCTCGCCGACGTTCCCATGGCATGCGCATGTCCTCGACCAGGCTTCGAGCCAGTCGCAGCTGGGTGTAAGCAGCGATGATCAGCCAGGTCCAGCGGTCTGCTTGGTGTGGGCTTTGTGGGCACGGCGCTGTCCAGCCGAGGGTGTTCTTGGCGAAGCGGTAGGTGTGCTCGACGTCGAAGCGGTGCAGGTAGGCCTTTACGCACATTTCGAGGTCAGGTTCACCCGGACCCGACCACCACAGCCACAGGACTTTCTTGACCCGGCCGTCGGACTTGGGAAGGTGATCGACGTCGACGCGGATCACCGAGGCGGCCACGATGGGTATCTCGGCTTGTTCGGACCACTGGCCCCGGCGTGACAAGCGGGGATGCAGGTTGTGCCAGGCCCGCGCCCGGATGGTGCCGTAGCGGGGGTCACTGATCGTGACCTCATCGTCGGGACGGCCGTAGGTGCGGGCGTCGGAGCACTTGAAGCGCCGCCCATGGCGGCGCGGGCGTCCTTTGGGGCGGCCGGGCCGACCCTTGGGCGCCTCGGCGTAGAACACGCGGTCGTCGCGGATGCGGACCACGACCTGGGCGCGCGTATCGCTCAGCCCGTAGGCGAGGCCGGCGGGGTCGTAGCCGGCATCGAGGACGAAGACGGGCACGGCGCCGTCGTTGGGCAATAGCGCGACGAGGGCTTTGAGCTGGCCGACGGTCGAGGTAGTGGCGTCGGCGGTGGGCGCGATCCTCAGGGCGTCGAGGGGGGCGGTCCATGAGTTGGCCTCCCAGTTCAGCTGGGCTATCCACTGGTAGGACCAGCCCGCGGCTATGGGCTGGCCGGCCGAATGCTTCGACGCCGAGTAGTAGAAGCCCCGCTCGGGACTGGTCTCTGCGTCGGGGCGTTCCCAGGTGGAGGCATCCACGGCGAAGACCAGGGGCCAGCTCTGGGGCCGGGTCGCCACCAGCAGGGCCCTCATGGCCTCTGCATCGATGTCCCCCCGGGCCAGGGCCTTGTAGAGGCTGCCGTGGCTGCGGCGGAACACCGGCTCCAAGCTCAAGGCCGGAACCGATCCCACCGCCCCCGGGGCGCCAAGCAGGGCGTCGCCCAGTTCGAAAAGGGCGTCGCCCCACGAAGGGAAGCATCGATACAGACAGGCTCGGAACTCGACCAGGTCCTCGAGCTGGCGGTCGAGCCCGGCCGGGGAGGGGGAAGTCTCGGCCACACCAGACAGTATGTATACTGCCAGGTCACGGACGGTGGATACTGGACACGACGAGGAGGTGGAGCTCGAACATGACGAAGGCCTCGACAGCTGAGCGGCTGGCCCAGTACGAGAATCGCTACCGACAGATCGCTGCCGAGCTGGCCACGATCGGTCTCATCCACTCAGGCAGCATCACGCGACGCCACACCTTCTGCGGCAGCCCTGGTTGCCGTTGCCACGCCGATCCTCCACAACCCCACGGTCCGTACTACCAATGGACCGCCAAGGTCAATGGCAAGACCCGTACTCGCCGCCTGAGTCCCGCTGAGGCGGCGCTATTCGAAGAATGGATCGCCAACGACCGGCGACTCCGTCACCTCGTCGAAGAGATGCGCCGCGTTGCGTCCAAAGCAGCCGAACTCAAGCTTCGCCAGGCCAGCCGGTCCTAAAGCTGAGGTTTAATCGCAAGCTAAGACGCCCACGATCGTGCGCTCGCCACCCAAAGCTGTGATCTCCGCGCGTACGCGCTCGACGAGAAGCTCGAAGAAGCCGGCGAGCTCGGGCTGAATCAGCTTCGGGTTTGCG